>DAOTTT010000084.1:0-1749 GCA_034437635.1 Anaerolineae bacterium
GGATTACGAGATGCCCATGCGCCGGGTGGGGTTGGTCTTTGAAGACCTTGACCACCAGACCAAAACGGTCAAAGCGGTAATTAAGCAGTTTAAAGACCGGGCTAAAAAGAACGCTTTTCTCATCTCGCATGACGCGCTGCATAGGACAACGGGGGAAGCCGTGCAAGCGGCCTATGCAGATTGTGACGGCTTACTGTTAGACTTGCCGCCGTCGGATTGCGGGTTAGCCCTATGCCAGAAATCTTAGTTTGGCTGTTCATGCACGACGAATTGATGATTTTAGGAACGTTCATAATGATATTCTTCGGAATACTTGTACTGTGTCAGAGGGTCAAGTGTTACTTTCACTCGTAACCGCCACGTACAACCGCGCCACGCATTTGGACGCAATGCTACACAGCTTCCGACGTAACATCCCGGTAGGTATCGACTATGAAATTGTCCTGGTAGATGGCGGCTCTACTGACGACACCGAACAAATCGCCAAAGCGCACGGCGCGGTTATCATAAGCGGGGATTTGACCGGGGCAATTGCTAACTTCCACCGGGGCTTTGAGTATGCCACCGGGCGCTATGTGCTAATCGCCAATGATGATATTGTGTTCCACGAAGGCTCGATTATCCCGGCGGTGCTGCACTTGGAGTGCTATACCGATTGCGGCCAAGTGGCGTTTGCGGATAACCGCCCGCAGGTCTACAAAAAACAACCCTACGATGTAGATGTGATGCTCAGCACCGATCATAAACCGCTTATCTATGGTCAAGTGTCACTTGTGCGACGTTGGATAGGGGAATTAAGCAATTGGTGGGGGCTAGGAGAGATAGAGGCTCGCACTTATGGCGGGGATAACCTGCTATCAGCACGCATATGGGAGTATGGATATACAGTCGATAAGGTGGACGGCTGTATTGTATCAGACCGGATTGTAGACGATGAACTACGGGCGCGTAACCGGGTTGATGATAGGGGCTTCTATGCCATGTACCCTGACGGTGTGCCAGTTGCCAGCAAACCGAAGCCGGACAACCCCGATACTGAAACATTGCGCGTGCTTTACTTACCGATTTATGAGCCACTGCAAGCGCCGTATGGTCTGAGGCAGCGCCATCAGAAACGCGGGTTACGTGAGGCGCTATCCCGGCGAGCGATTGTGTGGGAGTGGGATTATCTCAGCAAAACGGCAACTGATGTAATCGACATCTTACGCCAATTCAAACCGCATATCATCCTGAGCCAATTTCACGGGGCCGATCAAGCCGCCGAAATTTGGCCGCTATGTAACCGCTATTGGCCGCAAGCCATTCGGATTAATTGGAATGGCGACTTTTGGCCGCACGGCTATATATCTGATCCCATGCTGCAAACCCTCAAGCGCTATTGTGATTTGCAACTGGTGGTTAACGCGGCGGTCTTGGATGAATACGAGCATCAAGGTATCGCGGCGGCATATTGGCAGGTGGCACCAGAACCCGTATTTATTGACCCTGAGCCACCCGTGACGGTTGATGTGGTCTTTCTGGCGAATAACAATCATGCACATGGGGGGCGAGGCGCTATTGAGCCGATGTTGCAAGCGCTTAAACAAGACATCGGCCTCACCTATATGCTGTTTGGCGATGGGTGGGAGGACAGTTACGCTTCAAATATGTATGACTTTGAAGAGGGTCGGCTTATCTATAACACCGCGCATTTGGCGATTAGTGATACGATAGAGGGGGCCGTCGGCTTTGTTAGTAACCGCTTTTTTG
>DAOTTT010000085.1:0-16577 GCA_034437635.1 Anaerolineae bacterium
GGCGGTGCGAAGCTCAGGCAGTTTCAATATCGCTACCCGCAAAGACACCGTGCAGGGCATCAGTTATCGCTACTGCATGCCTCTACACAAATCAGACGGTTACAGCTACCATAAAGGAGAAGCGGCTTCCTCCACCCGCTAAAGCAGGTGGTTTCCGCCGCATAATTTCGATGAAAAAAGGCTGTACAGGCGATGACCCAAGACAATGGTTTAAGCAAACTTGCGGGCAAAATGCCAACCGATGGCAATCTGCAAATCCCGCCGCCTATCTTCCTCATGATGGAAGGTGAAATCTTAGAGATGTCGGATACCACGCTCAAGGCAAAGTTCCCCGTCAAAGCGGATTATCGTAATCCGTTTGGTTACATGCAGGGCGGGATGCTCGTCGCGGCGATGGATAACACGATGGGGCCGTTGAGCTTTACCGCTGCGCCGCCCAACGTCACCACGCAACTTAACACAACGTACATCCGCCCGGTGACTGCTGATGATGCCTACATCATCGTAGAGGCGACCGTGACACAAAAAACGCGCCGTCAACTGTTCCTCAGCGCCACCGTGACCAACCCCTATGGCAAAGTCGTCTGCTTTGCCCATGCCAGTCATATGGTCGTAGGAGAATCTTAACAACAACTTAAACTGCCCGTTCAAGATTTCACCCGCTAAGGGTATACTCCCTGTGTAAAAAGTAATTATTTTTAGCAGGGGGAAATTTTATGACAGACACCCCAATTGTGTTAGAAGCTAGCGGATTGACTAAACGCTTTCCGGGTGTGCTTGCTAACGATCGGATTGATTTAAAGTTACACAAAGGCGAAGTCTTGGGTTTATTGGGGGAAAATGGTGCGGGTAAATCCACCCTGATGAACATGATCTATGGCCTGTATAGCCCGGATGAAGGCGAAATTCGCATCAACGGGCAAGCGGTCAACATCAAAGACCCTAACGATGCCATCAAGTTAGGGGTCGGCATGGTGCATCAGCACTTCCAGCTTGTGCCGGTGTTGAGCGTGACGGAGAACATCATGCTTGGCACAGAGTCGGTACGTGGTCCATTTTTGGATCGCCGTAAGGCGCGCAAGCGTATCCTGAAAATCTCCGAGCAATACGGCCTCAAGGTTGACCCGGATGCAACCGTGCAGGATCTCTCCGTTGGTATCCAGCAGCGCGTGGAAATCATCAAGGCGCTGTACCGGGATGCCAGTATTTTGATCCTGGACGAACCGACCGCCGTGCTCACCCCACAGGAGACCGAAGGCTTGTTTGAAGTGATGAAAACGCTGATTAATCGCGGCGTGAGCATCATCTTCATCACGCATAAGCTCAAGGAGGTGTTGCGCATTTGCGATAACATCGTCGTTTTGCGCTTGGGCAAAGTCGTCGGGGAAGCCGACCCGCAAGAATCGACGCAAGGCTCCTTAGCGTCGATGATGGTGGGGCGTGAGGTGTTGCTCCAGGTGGAAAAAGCGCCCGCAAACCCCGGTGAGCCTGTCCTCCAGGTGCAAGATTTGGTCGTCCACGATGACCGTGATTTACCCGCTGTGCGTAGCGTCACACTTGACGTAAAAGCCGGGGAAATCTTGGGTGTGGCAGGTGTGCAGGGCAACGGCCAAACCGAACTGGTGGAAGCCATCGCCAGCTTGCGGGATACAGTCTCCGGCAACATCATCATTGACGGCCAGAACATCACCAGCTTGCCGCCACGTAAGGTGACGGAATCGGGTATTTCTCATGTGCCGGAAGACCGTCAGAAAAACGGCATGGTCGGCCCATTTTCTATTGCGGATAACGTCCGTTTGCAGACCTACTACAAACCGCCCTTTGCCCATAACGGCGTGATGGACGAAAACGCCATCCATGAGGAGGCGCAAGCCTTGGTGGATAAGTTCGACGTGCGCACGCCGAGCATTCTCGCGTCGATTGGCTCGCTTTCCGGTGGTAATCAACAAAAGGCGATTGTAGCGCGTGAGTTTTCCCGACCTAATCGCTTGCTCATCGTCGCGCAACCGACACGCGGCGTGGATGTCGGGTCGATTGAATTTATTCACCAGCAGATCGTCCGTATGCGCGATGCTGGAACGGGCGTGCTCTTGGTCAGCACAGAGTTGGATGAAATTTTGTCGTTATCGGATCGCATCGTCGTGATGTATGCTGGGGAAGTGATTGATGTGCTGGATGCCGCCGACGCAGACCGCGAGACCATCGGGCTGTTAATGGCTGGGGTTAGGGGCAATCGTAAATGACAGAGCAAAAGAACCCCATTGCGCGTACATGGGGGCGCGTTTCGACATCATTAATGCCGGTTTTGGCCGTTGTCACAGCTTTGATTGCCATTATCCCGCTGATGATTTTATTTCAAGGTGAAGGCAATATCGGGCGCGGCTTTCAGATCGCCGGGCAAGCCTACTCCGGCTTGATTGAAGGCTCGGTTGGGCTGGCCTTTAACGAAGTGCTTGATGTCGATGATGTGAGCTTCGCGCTGGAATATGTGCAGCGCGAAAACGAAAACAATGAGGATCGCATCGCCGCCAATGACATCAACATTCTTGCACAGCGAGCGGAGGAACTCGCACGCATCGGACGGGATAACGTGCTGTTTTATGCCGCCGTCATCGATCAATATTATGAGATCGACGCTTTGCCCGATAACCGTGCTTTTGACGAATTAGGCAATCTTGTTCCAGAAATCCGACGAGTGGGTGAAGCTCGTCTACGCAACTACAGCGATCTTATCCTCACATGGAGCGCCTTGAGCGACCTCAACATCCGGGACATAGCCGAACAATATGCTGAGGCGATCACACCGGCAGACCGCGCCTTTTTGGTGTCGCTCGTGCCGGATCTCGCCGAGGTCGATGATGCCACACTGCGGGGGACGTTCCAATTACTGGCGGAGCGTCCGCTGCCCTTGGTGTTGACGCAGTATCGCAACCTCCAAGCAGGGGAAGAAATTACCCCCTTGATGGAGCAGATTGGCGTTGAAAACCTAGAGACTTACGGCCCTGTCGTTGCGATGATGGAGTCGCTGAGTTCTGTCGGGCCGATTAGCGTCTTTCTGAATACGTTCGAGAGCGTAGAAGACATTGATATCGACATCCGGCAACGGGTTGAGCAGTTTATCCCGTTGGCCGCTAATTACAACGACGACGATCTAATGGACGCGCTAAGGTTGCTGCGCGAACGCGGTATCAATCGCCTGAGCCGCGCTTATGAGCAATTGCTCGTCTTGGACGAAATCGGCCTATCGCCGCTGAGTGACGAAGCCGACGCAATCGCCGCGATCCATGAGGAAACGACCAATGTGCGCGACCCGAACGGGGTTGAGATTATCTTGCGGATTGCGGAAGCGGATCAACGCTTCCAGGCCGCAGGCATCGCGGAAGACGACATCGACCGCTTGGCGTATCAACTGCGCTTGACGGCCAACCTGTACGGCGATGTGCTCTCACGCGGCGACGTAGAATCCGCACTGACCGAAGAACTGCCGGAGGTGCTGCAAGTTAATGATGTCATCCTGCGCCCCAACAATCAGGTGTTGGTGCTGCAAACGGAGCAGACGATCGGTTTGATTGAAGGTGAGCGCACGCTGACAACGCCGACGATCAACGAAGACGGGGCGCGTACTAACCTCACCGAGCAAGTCGTCCGCCCGGATTTCATCTATGTGGATATGGGCAGTCGGTATCTGTTGTTCTTCCCGGATAGTTTAGAGCAAACTTTAATGCGCTCCTTGCCGTTCATCATAGCGGGTTTGGCGGTGGCGTTGGGCTTTAAGGCGGGCTTGTTCAACATCGGTGCGGAAGGCCAGCTTTACATCGGCGCGACCTTAGCCGCGTGGATCGGCTTTTCGCCCTTGTTTGACAGTCTGCCGGGGTTGTTGCATGTGCCCTTGGTGCTCATCGGCGGGTTGATCGGCGGAGCGTTATGGGGCTTGATACCCGGCTTGCTCAAAGCGTATACCGGGGCGCATGAGGTGATTAACACCATCATGCTGAACTTCATCGCCATCCGCTTGACGGATTGGCTGATTAAATCAACTGATCCGATCATCCTACGCGACCCGGTGGCGAGTGCGCCGCAGACTCCATTATTGGATTTCAACGCACGCTTGACGACCTTTGACGACGTGGCCCCGGTGTTCTTCATCGTGGCGGGTGTGCTATTCGGCTTATTCTCCGCATGGAGCCACCGCGAAGCCATCCAGAAGAACACCGTTGCTATCATCCGTCCGATTGTGTACGGCTTGTTAGTGACGGTCGGCGGCTTTGTGTTGCAATGGCTGACAGTCAGCGGGAATTTGCACATCGGCTTGGTGGTGATGGTACTTTCTGTACTCTTTGTAGATTGGTTCCTCAACCGCACGACGATAGGCTTTGAGTTGCGCACAGTGGGGACGAACCCCGATGCGGCCAAGTACGCCGGGATGAATGTCAAGCTCAACATCGCGCTGGCGATGACCCTCAGCGGGGCGCTGGCAGGCTTGGCGGGCATTGTGGAGATCGGCGGCGTGCAATATGTCATGGAGCCGGAGTTCTTCAGCGGATTGGGCTTCGACGCGATCGCGGTGGCCTTGCTTGCCCGCAATAACCCGCGCAATATGATCCCGGCAGGCTTGCTGTGGGGGGCGTTGCTCACCGGGGCGAGTACGATCCAGGTTTATGAAATTCCGATTGACATTGTGAAGATTATCCAGGCGTTGATTATCATGTTCATCGCGGCGGATGCCATTATCCGTATTACGTGGCGCATCCCAGAGGCAACGCCAGAAGAAAAAGCGGCAGCGGTATTCTCGAAAGGTTGGGGAGGTTAACCCATGACAGCGACAACGATGGACAATCCAACGACGACCAGTGTATGGCGCAATTTGTTCCAGATTTCGCGCACAAACATCTTTTCGGTCGTCTTTCTGCTGACAGGGATAGCGATGCTGTGGCTGACCCCGGCGCAAGTCGGCGGCGATGTGTCGTCAGTGTTGCGCTTTCCGAATGAGAGCGGCGCAGGCTTTGACATCACCGTGCCGACGGTGGCGTATGCCATTATCGTCGGGGTGATCTATACTGCAAGCGGTGCGTTTGGCCTGCTGCCTTTGGGCGAAGATCGGCAGCGATTCCAAAATTGGGCGTTGATCTTTAGCGGCGTGCTGATTATCCCAACGGTGTTGGTTTTGGCCGCTGCGGGTAAATCAACAAATATGGTCTCTATGCTGGCGGCGAGTTTCCGCTTGGCTACGCCGATTGTAATTGGCGCGATGGCGGGCATCTGGTGTGAGCGTTCTGGCGTGGTGAACATCGCCATTGAGGGGATGATGCTCACGGCGGCTTGCTTTGGCATCGTCGCTTATACCTTCATCGCAGTGAATACACCGGGCGCTGCCGGGCAGTGGATCGGCGTGGGCGTGGCGATGATCGCCGGGGGCTTGATGGCCTTGCTCCATGCGTGGCTGTCGATCACCTTCAAGACCGATCAAATTATCAGCGGTACGGTGATTAACATCTTGGCATTAGGCATCACGGCCTTTGCCCGTAACGAATTGCTGTTGAACGCGGACGCTTCTGTGCCGACCTTTAGCGAGGTTGCCATCCCGGTACTCTCCGACTTGCCGATTTTGGGCGAGGTGTTCTTCACAGGGAAGCCGATTTTCTTTGCGATGTTTGCCATCGTCATCGGCACACATGTGATGCTGTTTTATACGCGCTGGGGGCTGCGGACCCGCGCCGTCGGGGAAAACCCCCATGCGGCGGACACGCTCGGCATCAATGTGCAGCGTAATCGGTATATCAACGTGGTGATCGGCGGTTTGATCGCTGGCTTGGCGGGGGCGTGGTTCTCCATCGAGACAGCGGGCGTGTTCCGCGAGAACATGACCTCCGGCACGGGCTTTATCGCGCTGGCCGCCATGATCTTCGGCAAGTGGACCCCCTTTGGCGCGGCGGCGGGCGGTTTGCTGTTTGGCTTCTCGCAGGCGTTGGATACGCGCTTCCAGTTGCTCGAAGTGGCTGTGCCAGTGCAGTTTATCCAGATGACCCCGTACATTGTCACGATAATCGTGCTTGCGGGCTTAGTCGGGCGTGCCATCCCGCCGAAAGCGGTGGGGCAACCCTACCAGAAGGAATAGACGCTCAATCTTTGGGGCGGATCATAATCCGCCCTTTTTTATACCCCAATCTGGCGCGGGACTTCTTTCGTCATGCAATGCACAGCCCCGCCGCCGTTCGCACCAACTTTGCAATCAATCGGAATAATGATGTGGTCGGGCATGGCCTGCTCATAGATGCGGACGGCAGCGTCATCAGTGTGTACGCCGTAGACAGGCAGCAGCACGCGCCCGTTGATCGTCAGCGCGTTGGTGTAGCTCCTGCGGATGGGATAAGCAAACCAATTAAAATAAAGCTCCGGTGTGGGCAGCATATGTACCGTGTATGGGTCGCCTTTGGCGTTGGTTTCGTGCGCAAAGAGCTTGGCCGTTGTGCGGAGCGCGTTCGTCATCAGTGCCGTATCCGCACTGACCATCACCGTGTTTGCATTCACCAGTTTGAGCAATAAGTCAATGTGTCCGGTGGCCTCGATGTGCATACGCGGCGTGATAATCAGCTTGTCATATACAAAAACGCTGTGTAGATAATCCTCTAGTTGGGCACGATCGTAAGCGGGATTTTCCACAAAAATCTGCTCGGTCATTAGGAGCGTGCCCGCGCCATCCGTCCATAGGTTGCCGCCTTCGGTGTGCAGCCGCAGCGGGTAAACCGGGGTTTGGGTGTACGCGGCCCAATGTTGCGGCATGGCATCATCGCGCTGCTGCGGGTAGATCGGCTTATGATCGTACACAGCATCCAAGGCCACGCGCTGCCCGTCCGTGTCAAAACCAATGATGGGGCCATAATCACGCACCCAAATATCATCCGTAGGGATGACCATAAAGCGGATATTATCCGCAAAATCACCTAAACGCGCCCGCGCTTGCAGATAAACCCAGGCGGCATGTCCCCACATCGGCGCGGGCACAGTGACGACGGCTTGTGCAACCGGGGCGATGGCCTCGACCATCTGCGCGTGTAAATCCCATAGCGGCGGGTACATCACCGGCCAATTGACGATGACGGCCTCCATTGGCTCCCATTGTGCGGGTAATCGGATCGGTTGTGCTGGTGCTGCATCGGTGAAGGTCGGCGCGTGCGGCAACTGCGCTTGGATGTCGGCCTTACTATCCCGTAATGCTGCGTAAATATCGGGCAAGCTATGGTCGGGCAAGAGGCCATGTTGAATCATGACATCGGCCATGCTTGCGGCATCTACCGGGGGATGGTCATCAACCCCTAACGGATACAAACGCTGCCAAATAGGGCGCAAGGTCGCATTGATCCAACGTGGGACGCGCCGCCGCCACAGCGGATAAGGAATGTAGTTAAATTGAAGCGGTGATTTGTGCAACATGGGCAATTTGACCAGTGTTTAACCGATAGCGATTGTGTATTTTACCAAACAAAACCGATTATACCGCCCTGATTTGTTTTTGCCGGTTTGAGAGTATAATTAAACTAGAATTAGATTATATTTGGGATGAAACATGACCTTTTTAAGTGCAACCGAACGCGAGACGCTGCGCGTTATCTGCGACACATTGATACCCCGTTTAGAGCCAGAACCACAAGATGATCCCGTATTATTTAAACTTAACGCCAGTGACCTCAACATCCCGGCAGCAGTAGAAGCTACACTGGAAAAAGTAACAGAAAAGGCCGACCAACGGCAGATTAAGCTGTTGCTCAAGGCGTTGAATAATGGCTTGGTCAATGGCTTAATCGTCGGGCATTGGGCACCCATCAAAGACCTACCCCAAGAAGTCCGGGAAGAATTATTGTTTAAGCTGGCGACAAGTCGCTTAGAGGCGTTGCGCACGGCTTTTCAGACGTTTAAGCGTGTGACGGCCTTTTTATTCTATGGCACGATGCCCAAAGATGAGCAAAACCCCGCTTGGGCATACATCGGCTATCAAACCCCGCCGCCGTCCGACCCACAACCGCGCCCTATTGAGCCGTTCGCCATCACACAACCCATGACCTTAGAGACGGAGGTACTGATTATTGGTAGCGGTGCAGGCGGTGGTGTCGTCGCTGGGGAACTGGCACAGGCCGGGCACGGAGTCATGGTGATTGAGAAGGGCAATTATTACGCCGACCACGAGTTCCCGCGTGATGAGATGACCAGCATGGATACCATGTACGAAAAGCATGGCGCACTTTTCACAGAGGACACCAGCATGTCCATTCTTGCTGGTAGCGTGCTGGGTGGTGGGACGACGGTCAACTGGACGGCTTCCTTCCGCACGCCGGAGTATGTGCTGCAAGAATGGGAAAAAGTGATCGGCTTCAGCGGGGCGACGAGTGAGGCTTACCAACAATCATTGGATGCTGTGTCCAAGCGGATTAACGTCAGCACGGACGAGAGCATCGCCAACCCCAATAACCACCTTTTGGATAAGGGCTGTGCATCGCTTGGCTATCATAGCGAAGTCGTCCCGCGCAACGTCAAAGGCTGCGAAGCCTGTGGTTTTTGTAATTACGGCTGTCAGTTCGGCGCGAAGCAAAGCACACTCAAGACGTATTTAGAAGATGCCTACAACGCCGGAGCGAAAATTGTTGTGCGCGGGCATGTGGATCGCGTCTTGCACGATAACGGCGAAGTACGCGGCGCGGTCGTCCATGTGCGTGATGCAGACGGTAACACGCATAACGTCACGGTGAAGGCTAAGGTCGTCGTCGTCAGTGCCGGGACAATCCACACGCCAGCGGTGCTTTTGCGCTCCGGGCTGAAGAATGCCAACATTGGCGCGAACTTACGCTTGCATCCGACGACGGTCACGACGGGCATATTCCCGGATAAGGTCGAACCCTGGCGCGGTGCGCCGTTGACCCGCGTCGTGACGGACTTCAAAAACTTGGATGGTAACGGGTATGGTGTTTGGCTGGAAAATGCCCCGGCGCACCCGGCGCTCAATGGTTTAGCCAACCCCTGGACGGGTGCACGCCAGCACAAAAAGGTAACGCAACAATTGCCCTATACCGCCAACATCATCATCCTCACCCGTGACCGCGATAGTGGGCGTGTGAAGATCAACAAACACGGCCAACCCGTGATCCACTACCGCTTGAGCGACTTCGACGCGCAACATCTGCTCTTTGGCGTAAAGGAAGCCTTGCGCATCCATGCGGCGGCGGGGGCGTTGGAGGTCGCATCGCCGCATAATGACCGCCCGACATACGCGCCGGGCAAAAATGGCAGCTTAGATCACTTTTTGCAGGCGGTAGATAAACGCGGGCTGCGGCCTAATGATTTTGCGTTATTCAGCGCCCATCAGATGGCAACAGCGCGGATCGGCGGGGACCCGGCCCGCGGTGCGGTTGACCCCACCGGGCAAAGCTGGGAGATCAGAAACTTGTATGTGGCTGATAGTGCCGCTTTGCCGAATGCCCCCGGCGTAAACCCGATGTTGACGATTATGGGCGTGTCGCACTATATCGCGCAGCACATCAAAACGGTACTGTAACTGATGGCTGGCGCATTGCGATGCGCCCGCTACGCATCTTTTACGATCCATCGTAGGGACGGCATTCTTGCCGTCCAAGACGATAAAGACCCTATCTATGGTATTCTGTGGGTCTAGCTAACTATCCAGCATCCCATAGGCGTTTTGCGCGTAAGTCCGGGCATCGCCCTTCACGGGTTTGAGCTTCTTGCCGTACTGCTCCGCGAGTGATTTTTCGCTGTTAACGCGATCTTTAAGCTGGACGACATCCTTGCTGTTTGGCTCGTACTCAGCGGCGGTATCCGCCAGCATCCCGGCAATTGCGGCATACGAACGGCTTTGGAGCAGCAACCGCGCTAAGTCAACTAACAGGCTGACGATGTTGTCCTTGTCGTTGCTCATAAAGGCTAGGTGCAAGGCTTGACGATAGCGCAAGACGGCATCCCCAAGCTGGTTGGCTTGGACGGCGGCATAAGCCAGGCTGCTTAATTGCAGGGCTTCCTCGTCCTTGTCACCGACTTCACGCGCAACGTAAAACGCGGATGTGTGCAAGCTCACGGCTTCCGCCCAGCGTTCGAGATCACCGTAGGCGCTGCCTAAGCCGCCCATCACGCGGCCTTCGTAAGCGCGTTTACCCTGCCCTTTGAACAGTTCACGCGCTTGTTCAAATGTTTCGACTGCTGTATCGGCATCGCCGTCGTCCAGTTGCGCATAGCCGAGCTTAAACAAGATGATCGCTTCGTGTTGGGTATCGTCGTTCTTGCGGGCAATGGCTAGGGCTTCGGTGTAATCGCTGATCGCCTGCGTGCTTTCGCCGAGTTGCTGCCGTGCGTCGCCAAGCATCATATAGACTTGCATCAAGGTTTGATCGTCGTCTAACTCTTGGGCGAGGTTAACGGCGCGTTGGGCGTGCATGACGGCAGCTTGGGCGTTGTCCGTCTTGACCATCAACGCGGCGAGCATCTCCAGCGTTTCGAGCGTGCCTTGCTCATCGTCTTGATCTTCGTTGACGTTTAGAATTTCCGTATATGTGGAAATCGCCTCGTTTTCCATGTCGTTATCGACTTGGCGAGTGGCGATCGCCTTGAGGATTTCGATCTGGCGATCTTGGTTGCCGGATTGTCGCTCTTGGCCGAGCATGGCGCGGAGTTGGGCTTCGTCCATTGTGCTGAGGTCGTCGCTTGTCGCGGGTGTGCCTGTCAGCATATCCTCTGGCGAGGCCGCTACCGCGACTTCGGCGCTGTCGTCCTCATCGACCAATTCCAGCGCGTCTTCGTCAATTTCGTATTCGCTGCTGTCTTCTGGGAAGTCTTCTTCGTCATCTAGCGGCAGTTCTGGCAGGGGTTCCGGGTCATATGCCGGGAACGCGCCCGTCGCCCGTTTTTTGGCTTCGCGCATTTGCACAATTTCGTATACATAGCCGCGCTCACGCACGAAGTCATCCGCGCTGTTGAGGATGTCGGCTAAAGCATCGGCGGTTTCTTGGTCATCATGTTCAATTGACCAAGCCGCCAGATTAACGAACGTGTCGATCTCTGCGGCCAATTTATCATAATCGGCTGGCAGGCTATTTTGCTTGGCATAGTTGATGATGGCCGCCTTGACCTTTTGCCGCAAGCCGTCGAGTTTTCCGGCTTTTTCCAGATAGCTCTGGGCGAAGGCGTGGGTGATAGTATGCATGGCGTAATAATGCTCACCGTAGCGCATTGTACGCGAGACGATGTGTAATTGGGTGAGAATGTCCATCGCCTGCTTGACGGAGGCCACTGGCGCACCGCTGACCATGTGCAATAACTCCGGCGAGGCGCTACCATCGAATATCGCGCCCATCATCAACACCAACCCTTGCAACGCGCCGTTTAATGCGCGGAAGCTAACGGTCAACCCGGCGCGTGTGCCGACTTCACCGCTGGCGGTGATCTGCTTGAGCGTATTTAAAAACGTCGCGGGCGGTTGTTTGCTGGCAACCATCGCACGGGCGGAGACGATGAGGCTATAGGGCAGATGCTCGACTTGCTCGACAATCTCAAAGATGGTGTCATCGGGTTCGTTGACAGCTACGCGGCCTTCGCGCTTAAACAACGCCGCCGCGCCATTTTGATCCAGCGGTTCGATGGCGATGGTTTCCCATAGGCCAATGTGTTCGTCTTCCACCGCGATAATCATCGGCAGGCCATCAGCACAACGGCTGATAAACCGCGAGAGTACCCCGGCCTCTACCGCCCCATCAATGACGATGAAGGGTTTGTTGCTGCGCAAGGTGTTTTCTACTGCACCGACCATGCCCAGTGGGGTATCCGTATTGGTGATCTCCGCGACGTTATAAGCGCGGCCAACGCGCACCAATAACTCGTCTAAAGGCGGGTGGTCAACGTTCATCCACAGGACACCACCGGGCTGCTGGGCATAGGCTGTCGCTAACGTCGCCGCCAGCGCCGTTTTGCCAACACCCGGTTGCCCGTAGATCAGCACAGGTTTATTTGCTTTAAGCTGTGCATAAATCGCTGCGAGCACAGCTTCGCGCCCGATGAGTTTGCCCGGTAACATAACCGGTAGGGCTTTCGGATCGTTTACAACTGCTTCATGGGGCGTGTGTTGGGCCATAGTTCCCTCGCCGAATGTTAAATAAAACGTGTTTTATAAACCGAAGTATAACCCGGCAAGCGCTACTCGGCAATTTAATGTCGTGGGATGTGGACGCTAAAGGCTGTCCCTTGCGCTTTGGGGGTCAAGGTGATGAAGCCGTGATGTATGCGGGCGCAATCATGCGCGATCTTTAGCCCTAGCCCCGCCCCGGTGATGTGCCGGGCATTCGTCCCTCTGTAAAATGACTCAAAGATATGCGGTTGATCTTCCGCCGGGATGCCGATGCCTTCGTCTTCTACGATAATGTTGATATACTGATCGTTGTCTTTTACCGTGATTTTAATTCTACTGTCTTCAGTTGAGTATTTATTCGCATTAGACAGCAGGTTATCCAGAATGTGGCGTAGTAGATTGGTGTCTACCTGGGCTTCATTGACGGTATTTTCAAATTGCATCATAATTTGGCGCGGCTGTGTGAACCGTTCTTCTGCAAGTCTAACCGTTGTCATGATGAAATCGGCCAGGTCAACGGGTTTCGGGTTAAAGCCTAGCTGGTCAATTTGCCCGTAAACGATGCTGGCAACATCATCTAACATGCTGCTTAAATGCAAAACTTGATCTTTGATTTGACGAAAGCGACGCTCTTTATCCTCCTCAGACAGGCGCTCCTGATAACGCTCTAAGATCTCACTAGCGGAGAGGATGGTTGCAAGTGGCGTGCGGAATTCGTGGCTGACGGTGTTCATAAAGTATGTCTTGATCGCGTTGATTTCACGTTCTTGGGTGAGTTGTGTTTCCAGTCGATTACGTTCTTGTTGCCCTTGTTTGATGGCGCGTTGTTCGGTGATGTCCTTGAGGAGACCGTATAGAGTGACAATGCCTGTTTCAGCATCAAACGTGGATGTAATGTGGCTTTCTATCCATATATAGCGTTTGATTGACGCGATATAGATGCGGCACTCTAAATGTAGCGCAGCACTTTCTTGATCGTAGAGTTTATTGATGGCTTGGTTGACATACCGCCGATCATCTTTGTGGATGTACTCATCAATGATGGTTGATAGCGCATACGTGTTTCCGTTGGCACTGCTTATGCTCGCCATGATCTGGAATGAGGTATACCGCACCACAAAAGAACGATCCGGTAATAGATCAATCGTGAAGACATCGTGCGTGATAGAGTGTATGAGGTTGTTAATTAGTTGATTTTGCTGGCGCAGCGTTGTATTTAAGCGTTCTTCATAAACGGTCAAATTCATCATCAAGCGCGACAATAACGCGCCGTCCGGCTCGACTATCGGGAAGCGTGCCCGTGCCGCTTGCAACGCTGCTAACCGATCTGGTCGATAACGCCGCACGGTATCTTCAAGCGTATCCAACAAGGATGCAACAACTTGCGGGTCAAATGTCCAGATCGTATCGAATGAGCGCAAGGCTTCTTCCGTCGTGGCGGTGTGTTGATCTTCCCCACACAATACGACGGAAAACTGATCCGTTAAAATGGCTAGAAACCATTCCTCACGCAGTAGATCGCCTTCAGCCAGTTCAACATGAATCTGATTAGCGGTACTTTCCGGCGGTAATGGCTTACCGGCAAAGATGCAGATTTGCTGTGCGACCTGTGCAAGGTCATTGTAGCGTTGGCTTTCCTTTGCCCAATGAGACGACTCTTGAAACCCTGTGAAGATCAAGGCGGGAAGTTGGTGTGTGAGTACCAAGTCTTCCAACGAATGAGAAATATGCACCAGTGTTGCTTTGGTCAGTTTCTCAATATAGGCATCGTCTTTTAGTGTCTGCTTCATGGCCTGGAATAGCGATGATGGCAGCGATGTTGTCATGATGATAGTACCTTAATCTATGCGTTAACTCAGGCGTTTGCTTTCCATCTCCGCATGAGTTGTCATATAACGCAACCAGCCCTTATCGCTCAATGGGCCGAATGTGTTGTGCTTGATGGTCTGCTGTGGTGTGGCCTCTTGTAACTGCTGCAACAGGGTGAGCGTTTCTGTACGTGTTTGTTCAAACAAATCAAGTAAAGCCGCCCAGTCGGTATCACGCGCTGGACGATAGTGATCATATTCGGCTTCGCCCGGTGCCTCGCCTAAGAACTCGCGCAGGCGGGTTTGTGCCCAGCGTTCGATGCCAATGATATGCGTCATGACGGTATGATTACGCTCTTCTTTTGCGTTGGCTTTTTGCAGACGGTCAATGAGCGTGGCCTTATTGGCTTGTAAGTCCTGCTTAAGTTGCTCGTAGCCCTTCTTTTGGGCCGGCTTTTCTAGCATTTGCTTGCCGATAAAATGGATAATCGGTGAAAATAATCCCATGATACCCCCTTCTTGCTGTTTTTATTCCATCTTACCCTATTGTAAGCGTACCGACATTAGACTAGGTTAAGATGGTTCTATATCCTCGTCTTCTTCCTCGTAGAGCGATGCGCCATCAAACAAATAAACTTGTGCGCCGTCATCATAGATCAGCGTTAAGTAAGTGGCTTGTGCGATGGCACGATGAGGCCACTGCTCCGGCACAAAGACCATCGTAATCTCGTACTCCGCGAGCAAATCTGCATTTATTGGTGCGGCAGGATCGTCCCAGAACGCCATGAGCGCATCAGCAGGCGCGTTCTGTGCGGATTGACGCGCATAGGGCAGTTGTGGGACATAAACCGTTGGACGCTCGGTGATGCCGATAGCCCATAAATTACCCTCTGGGTAGTTGAGCACGCGCACCGTTGGATCGCTGTTCTCGCGGATCCAGTCCATCGCACGGATGTCCGCAGGGCTGGCGGTGGTATCACCGGGCAAAATATCGGCCAATGCGGGGTTGAGTGCCATCATACCTAAGCCGATAGCAACGCCCACCCCGCTGATCGCATATGTATGCTGATAGGTCATGCGATATGTGATGCGGGGCGCGATGAGCGTATCCCATGCCCACAATAGCGCGATGCCGCCCAACAGCGCCAACGGGATCACCGGGCCATGCCATGCCAGATCACGCGGATCCAAGTAGCGCGTAATAAACGGGAAAAGCGACGCAACACCGCCCGTCACAGCGAAATCGAAGATCAACACCAACCATATCGTGCAGAAGATGCCGACGCGCTCACGCTGTTGCCAGCTAATCCACGCGCCTAAGAGCGCGACAGGCAACAACCAGAGGCCATTATGCGTGGCTAAAACGGTGATGTGGTCAATATCACGGCCAAACGGTGAGCTTAACCCAGCGGTGAGCAAATCCCAATTGTCGAGCGTCCAAGGGGCGGTGGCGATGGCGGCAACCAACGGTATAACGATTATGCTGATAATCCACCGTTGGCGGTCAACGATTGGTTGCGCCATCCATAAACTGATGAGCCACGCGACGAAGCCGAGCAACAACACGATAAACGACCCGGCGTGCGCGATGAGTGTCGCGCCCATCATCAACCCGGCGGCGATAAGATCAATAGTGAAGCCATGCCGCGTATACCGCAGCGCATAAATGAAAAATGCCTGTGCAAAGGCCAAGCCCATCAACGCCGTAAATTGCCCGCTGACCAGCATCCCTAATAAGCCGAGTCCGGCGAACATCGCCAAGCCCATCGCCCGGCCTAGACGTTTGTCGCGCATTTCGCCGCCGAAGTCATAAGCCAACCACACATTGAGGAAAGCCAGCACGGTTGCCACGCTAAACTGTACAGTCGGCAAGCTGGCGTTGAGTTGATTACCCAGGTAGGCGGTTAAAGCGTTAAAGCCCGGTGCGTAGAGATAATCAATTTCCGGTTGGAAAGGCGCTAACGTGTTGAGTGTTTCGCCTTGTTGCATGGCAAGCGCCATATAGCTGTAGGGTTGAGCGTCATTGCCTAAAGGCACTTGTAGGAGCATCACCGGAAGGGTGATAATGACGGCCATCATCGCCAAAACGCTCAGGTCTTGTGGCCCCGGCCAACCCTGATCTTCATCGAGCAATTCTTCGCCGTGTGCTTCCGCACGGGTTTGACCAACGGACAGTGTACCGCCCAAAAATATCCCGGTGAGCAAGGCAAACATCAAATAGTCGATGACCAGCGTTTCCCAGGCGAATAACGACGCATAAAAGATCGTCCCACCAACGACCAACGCCAGAGCTAATGTGGCGGCCAAGCCTACGCGGGGTTGTGCGGTCGGCCATGCCGGGGAAAGCATCGCGCCTGCGCCCAAGATCACCGCGCCGAATATGAAAATGACAAAAATAAACATGCTGCCTCTTGTGTTGCATCAATCCAAGCAGCAGACATTATAATCTTGTGTCGATGGAATCAACAGCGCCAGCCCGAAGACTGGCGCTGATCGGTTTTAATGGGGTTGGCCTAGTTGTGTACGGGCTTGCCCTCGGTCAATTACCACCCGCTAAAGCGGGTGGCTTGCCCCTGACTCCGAGGAGTCGGTGCTTAAGGGACGATTGACTTGCGTCCCATCGTCACAAAGTCCTTGCCTTGCGACGA
>DAOTTT010000086.1:0-2602 GCA_034437635.1 Anaerolineae bacterium
AGGTCTGTGATACCTATCAGGAAGCACCAAAGCATCATGAACGGGGTAATTATACGGTGAGTGTAGATGAAATGACGGGGATACAAGCCTTAGAACGCATTGCCGCTACTAAGCCAACCCGCCCCGGTCTGGTAGAACGGCGCGAGTTTGAATACAAACGACATGGCACACTGACGATGATTGCTAATTTCAATGTGGCAACAGGAGAAATCCCAGCGCCATCGTTAGGACCAACCCGTACAGAGATTGATTTTGCCGAGCATATCGCTCAAACCATCGCGCTTGACCCGAATGCCAACTGGACATTTGTGCTTGACCAACTCAACACCCATCAATCCGAAACGCTGGTGAAGTTAGTGGCCAGGTTATGTGGCCTTGACGAGGATTTAGGCGTGAAGGGCAAATGCGGTGTTCTGAAATCGATGGCGACCCGTCGCGCATTTCTCAATGATCCCACTCATCGCATCCGCTTTGTCTATACACCCAAGCATAGTTCTTGGTTGAATCAGATCGAACTGTGGTTTTCCATATTGATGCGACGATTGTTAAAGAGAGCCAGTTTCATGTCCATCGAAGACTTACGGGAACGGATTCTGGCGTTCATCGACTATTTCAACCGTGTTTTAGCAAAACCTTTCAAATGGACATACACCGGACGGATATTGAAAGCTTAAACCTGTGGCGTATTTATGCCGAGGTGTACTAGTCAGCGTGAAAGATCAATTTTATACAGCCCGTTTATGGGCTTTGCACTGTGCTAGCCCCCGGTTTTGAACCGGGGCAGTAAGTAAATCAGAGCATACCTGAGTAGTTACCAAAGGACAATTATTCATTTCAAATATCCGGTTACAATAGGAGTATGATGATAAGGTAAAGAATGAGGTAACAATGTCAAATAATATGGGCTGCGTCCTTATTGTTGACGATCAACAAGATAACTTGACAATACTTAGTGCCATCATAAAGAAATTAGATTACATCGCACATACTGCCAATAATGGACTGGAAGTATTCGAACAACTCGCAAACATCAAGCCCGATCTTATTTTGCTGGATATTATGATGCCAGGCATGGATGGTTTTGAAGTTTGTGAAAAACTGAAGGCAAACCCCAAGACACAAGACATTCCCGTAATCTTTGTGAGCGGGTTGCAAGATACCGAGAACCGGCTCAGGGGGTTTAAAGTTGGCGGGGTGGACTATATTCCTAAGCCGTTTAAACCTGTCGAAATTATGGCACGGGTCAAGGCACATGTTGAGCTTAATAAGCAACGGCAATCCATCCAACAGTTACACCAAGATGCAGAAAAGCGCGTTGAAGAACTTCAAGCCGAGATTGAACGGCGCAAACAAACTGAACAAATGCTATATATGTTCAGCGAACGCCAAACGATTATCAATCGCATCATCGAAACTGCCAATACCCCCATAGAAACAACCAAGATTTTGTACAATATCAGCATAGAACTCAGTCTTTACTTCAAAGATGCACTTATTTTCGTCGGTCTAGTAGACAAGCAGACTATCACCTGCCGCTCGTATATCACAAATGATGTCGAACCAATTACCGTTCACCTCGATGATGGTGTATTGTATCAAGAACTCAAGAAAATCCGCATTCATACCATCCGCAACAACCTACAAGACGATCCCGAAGGCAGTTTTACCTACCAAATTGCTGCCAAATATCATGCCAAGACTCTCATAGCCGTCCCCTTAATTAATCGCGGGACGTTCTTGGGCTATATTTGCATAGCTTATACCACAGACCATGTGTTTAAGGATTGGGACTCGCTACTTCTTGAAGAAACATCCATCGCAACATGCCAATCACTTGCCAATAGTTTGTTACATCACCAGCTTGAGCAACAAAATGCGCAATTAGGCCAAATTGTTGACCAGCGCACGGCACAGCTTAATCATATGAATCAACGCATGAGCGCCGTACTCGCCAGTGTGCGCGATGCAATCATCCTCATTGATGAATATGGCAAAATCAGCATCACGAATGTAGGGTTTAATGTGCTCTTTGGCTATGGGCATGATGAGCTTTTTAACCACCCCATCGAAACAATCATCAGCACAGAAAGCGTTGAGGCTTTTCAAAAAGCATTAGAACAAACAAGCACGACACAAGAATCAACCAGCCTTGAGCTTGCCGCCCTACGCAAAGACGGCACGCCGCTTGATATTAACGCATCTTTAGCTTATATCGGGGATGATGAACAATTCATCGTCTGTAGTTGCCACGACATCACCAAACTTAAAGAAGCCGAACGCATTAAAGATAACTTCATCTCAATGGTCACCCATGAGCTACGCACGCCGATCTCATCTATTGTTTTGATTGCCAACGCGCTCAAGAATTACGCTGACCGCATGGATGATGCTATGCGCGACCGTAAGGTCAATCAACTCCATACGCAATCAAATGTTATGGCAGAATTGGTAGAGTCCGTCTTGGATATTTCGCGCTTAGAAGCACGCCGTCAACCTCATAGTGATACACCCATCAATACCTTCGCCAAAATGAGACAGGAAAAAAGCGGATTTTCCGGTAAAGTGTGGTTTGTAAAGACGACACCGGACCGAAAAACCCATG
>DAOTTT010000087.1:0-44607 GCA_034437635.1 Anaerolineae bacterium
TGCTCAATGCGGCGATACATGGCGAAGGTCGCTAGGACGCTTTGCTTTTCCACTTGCGCATTAAAAACGCCTGCAAGCAACGGCTCCGCGAGCTTATCTAGAGCTTCGCGCCCTAGGCGGCGCGTGACAAACTGCGCCATGCTCTCGTCATCGTCCCCGGCACGCGCCGGGATAACCACATCTAACAACATCCGCGCCTTGCCAATCGGTGAAATCAAAGTCGAACGTAAAAACGCGGGAATATCCGTCGGTACAAGCAGACGCAAGCCCGGCGGCAACGGCGCGAGATTGCCACCGTTTAGCACATAGATACGCTCACGGGTTTTGTTCACCGCAATCAGTTGATCGTCAGCACCCAATTCGCGCATACAATCTAACGCCCAAGGCTTACGGGTGATAAACCCATCCGGGCCATACTCCACCGTCAGCGGGGCATCCGCGCCGATGTCGATCTGCTCACTATGGACTTTTCCCCCCCACCGCGTCGATTTTTCCAGTAGCAGATAGCGCAGACCGTTCTGCTGCGCATACCAAGCCGCTGATAATCCAGCAATGCCGCCGCCAATAATGACAACATCAACAGTCATCGGGCAGTGTACTCGTGGACAAATTCGGCTAAACACTTGACGTTATCAACTGGTGTCTGTGGCAAAATACCATGCCCTAAGTTGAAGATATAGCCGGGGCGATCTTGCATTTGATCCAGCACGTATTGAGCGCGTGCTTTGAGCTGCTCCCAGGGCGCGAATAGCGCGATAGGGTCTAAGTTACCCTGTACCGCCACGCCATCGCCCAGACGCGCCGCCGCCGTGCGCAGGTCAATGCGCCAGTCCACGCCGATGACATCGCCGCCCGTATCGCGGATGTCCTCTAACATGCCGTTGGTGTTCGTGCCAAAGTGGATGATGGGCACACCACCTTGTGCGGCAATCGCCAAGGCTTGGCGGCTATACGGCGCGACATAGGCGCGGTAATCCGCCGGGGAAAGCTGCCCCACCCAGCTATCAAATAGCTGCAACGCCTGAGCGCCCGCCTCCGCTTGTGCCAGCAGATAGTTACCGGCAACCGTCGCGAGTTTGGTCATGAGTTCATGCCAGAGATCGGGTTGTCCCATCATCAATGCCTTGACGTTTTCATGATTACGACTGCCGCGCCCTTCCACAGCATAGGCGGCCAGTGTAAACGGCGCACCACTAAAGCCAATCAACGGGATGCCACGCGGATCGAGCGTTTGCCGGGTAAGCTTGATGGCCTCTAGCGTAAAGTGCAAGGCTTCGCGGGGATCCGGCGTTTTGAGCGCGGCAACGGCTTTTTCATCGCGCACCGGGTTATAAATCACCGGGCCTTCACCTTTGATAAAGTCTAATTCTAAGCCCATGCCTTCCAGCGGCGGCAAAATATCAGCAAAGATAATCGCCGCGTCCAAGTCAAAGGCGTTGATCGGTTGCATTGTCACATCACGGGCGAGTTCCGGCGTTTTGATGATTTGTAGGATGCTATATTCTTCGCGCAGCTTACGATACTCCGCCATATAGCGCCCGGCTTGGCGCATCAACCACAGCGGCACAGCGTCTGTTTCTTCCCGGCGGCACGCCTTTAAAAAGCGGCTATCGTTTAGCAGTGTTTTAGTTGTCATTGGGGATGGTGTATCTTGGGTCATCGTCTATCCTTTCAAGCGCCCAACCAGCGGGTCGCATCTTTTGCAAAATAGGTCAAAATCATATCCGCGCCCGCCCGTTTGATGCTCATCAAACTTTCTAAGGCGGCGCGTTCGAGGTCAAGCCAGCCATTGGCCGCCGCTGCATGGATCATGGCGAATTCGCCACTGACTTGATACGCGGCTATCGGCAGATCGTAAGCACAGCGCATATCGCTTAACACATCGAGATAGGGCAAAGCAGGCTTGACCATCAAAATATCTGCGCCTTGCGCCACATCCAGGGCAATTTCCTTGCGGGCTTCGCGGCGATTGGCCGGGTCCATTTGATATTGGCTACGATCGCCGAAACTCGGCGGGCTTTCAGCCGCATCACGAAAGGGACCATAAAATGCGCTGGCATACTTAGCCGCATAGCTCATCACGAGTGTATGCGCGTGTCCGGCACCATCTAACGCGGTGCGGATCGCCTCAACCATGCCGTCAATCATGCCGGATGGCGCGATGACATCTGCCCCGGCTTGCGCATGGATTACCGCCGCTTGACCGAGCAACGCTAACGTGGGGTCATTGAGCAAGTAGCCTTGTGGTATATCCGCCCGGTAATGATCGCTATCCGGCGTGTTGATGATCCCACAATGGCCGTGATTGGTGTACTCACAAAAACACATATCAGATATAACGATCAAATCCGGCGCGGTATCCTTAATCGTGCGGATCGCACGCGGGATAATGCCATCAGGATCATAATTTCCTGTACCACAAGCATCTTTTACTTCAGGAATACCAAAGAGGATCACCGCCGGGATGCCCAAAGCCTGTATCGTCTTGATTTCGGCTGCAAGGCGATCCAACGACAATTGATATTGTCCCGGCATGGAGCTAATCGGATTTCGCACGTCATCGCCATAACGTACAAACAACGGATAGATAAAATCGTCCGGTGTCAATGTCATTTCGCGTACCATACGGCGCATGTTCGGGTTCAGCCGTAAGCGGCGTGGACGCTGTGTTAGCGCGGTTATATCGGTCATCAATTTTCCTCAAAAAATCGGTCTAATTCATCAACCATCCCGGTTAAGGTGTGGCGAGATGGCATCAATAAGCAGGTGAAGCCCGCTTTTATCGCGGCTTCTCTGGTCGATGTGCCAATGCAGCAACAAGGCAACGCTTGCGCCAAATGCAGCGCATCGCTCACCTGTTGCACAAAATTATGCACCGTCGATCCGCTAGTGAACGTTAGGGCATCTACGCGCCCGACACGCAATTCAGCGGCCAATGACGGATGCACCTCAATCGAGCGCATTTGATAGGCATCTACTGCGATAACTTGCGCATTCTGCGCGGTGAGGGCATTGGATAACCTATCATCAGCCAAGGCAGATTGCGGTACAAAAACACGCTGATCGTCCATAGATGGCAAAGCAGCCACCAACGCCGCCGCCGTAAACGTCTGCGGGATAATATGCGGCTTACGGCCAAAATACCGCATAAGCGCGTCCGCCGTGACTTGTCCTACCACCCCTATCTTGAGCGCATCCGGCAAGCTATCAATCATCTCTGATAGTACGTGTACAGTATTGCGGCTCGTCAGCATAAGCCAATCAAACGTGTTGATTTGTTCCAATGCAGACTGTAAAGCCGTGTGGTCGTCCGGCGGGGCGAGTTCTATAACGGGATATGTAAGCGCCACAGCCCCGCGCTGCTCTAACAAAGCACAGAATTCGTCGGCTTGATGCGGCGCACGGGTAACGACAATCCGCTGTCCGTTCATTCCACCAACCCGGCTAAAATCGCTTTCGCACCAGCATCAATCGCGTCTGCGGCAGCTTGTTGGCCGAGCGTTTGCGCAGTCAAATCATCGTTCAAAGGCAGCATCCGCTCAACGTTGATTTGTTTAACGCCATCAACAGCACTCACACGTCCTCGCAGATGCAATTGACCGTCAACAAGCTGACCATATGCGGCAATGGGCACAGAACACCCACCGCCCAAAGCAGCCATAAATGCCCGTTCCGCTGTCACCGCTTGCCATGTCTCCGTGTGGGTCAAAGGCGCGAGTAACTCGCGTGAGTGGGCATCGTCACGACATTGCACGCCAAGCGCCCCTTGCCCCGGCGCGTTGAGCATCACATCGAGTGGCAAAATTTCCCCGGCATGATGGAGTAACTCCAGGCGGGATAAACCAGCATAAGCGAGGATGGTTGCGTCGTAATCTCCAGTGAGCGCCTTGTTGATGCGCGTTTCCACGTTACCACGTATATCGCGCAAGACGACATCCGGGCGCACAGCGCGGATTTGTGCAGCACGGCGGCGGCTACTCGTGCCGATGATCGCGCCATGTGGTAATGCTGCCAGAGGACACTTGTTTTTACTCACCAGCACATCACGCGGATCCGCACGCTGCGGCACAGCCCCGACGATCAAGCCGTCCGGGGCTTCTGTCGGTAAATCCTTGAGGCTATGCACCGCAAGGTCAATGCGCCCATCATACAGTGCCGCTTCAAGCTCCGCTGTAAAAACACCTTTGCCGCCGATAGCGGGCAAGGCTTTATCTAAAATTTGGTCGCCCTTGGTGCTGAACGGCACAATGTCCACTTGAACGCCGGAATACTGCGCCTTGAGCAAGGCCGCGACGTGATCGGTCTGCCAGCGGGCAAGCTGTGATTTGCGCGTGCCAATGCGGATAACACCATCAGCCATGCGACACCTCTAGGGCAAAGAGATCACGTACAATTTCTGCATATACCGCCGCATCATCTTGGATAGCGTGCTGACGTAAGTTCACCGTCGGCGCATGAAGGATCTTATTCACCAGACGATGCGCCAACCGCTGCACCACCGCTTGATCTTTTTCCGGCAGATGGTTTAAACGGTGTAACGCTGCGGCGACTTCATCTTCGGCTAATGCCTTAACTTGGCGGCGCAAATCTGTAATTGTCGGCACAATTGCCCGTTGTTGGAGCCATGCTTGGAACGCCTCGCCTTCTTCCGCGACGATAGCTTTTACCTGTGGCACCACACTCTCGCGGAAAGCAAGCGTTTCATCAACGACTTGCTGCATATCGTCAATGTGGTAAAGCGTCACCCCTGGCACATCCCGCACGGATGCCTCAACATCACGCGGCACAGCCAAATCCACGATGATTAACGGCTCCGACCGTTGCACATGCTGCACATCCATCGTCTGCAAAACGGTATGCGGTGCGCCCGTCGCGGCGATGATGACATCGACCTGTGCCATGACCTGCCATAGCTCATGCCAGGGATGCGCAATAGCGCCAACTTCCACAGCGAGCTTATAAGCGTGTTCATAAGTGCGGTTGATGATGCGTAAACTACCAAAGCTATGAGCGCGTGCAGCATCAACGGCTAATTCCGCCATTTCACCCGCGCCAATCACCAGCACATCAGCCTGATCGGGCGATTGCAATAGCGCATCTACAGCCAACTGCATCCCTGCATGGCTAATTGAGACGGTTTTCTTCTGGATGTCCGTCTCAGTATGTGCGCGTTTGCCGGTATGAATCGCTTTCTCGAGCAAGCGATTGAGCCTAGCATCGGTTGTACCGCTGGACTGTGCAACTTGATAGGCTTTGCCAACTTGCCCTAGAATCTGTGTCTCTCCCAAAACCATTGAATCTAGCCCACACACCACATTTAACAGATGATCGACAGCCGTATCATCTTGCATGGTGTAAAAATGCGCTTGTAACAGCAGTGCGTCAACGCCGACCACCTGCGCGAAGCCTTTTTGCAGCGCATCGCGCAGCGGCAGTACAGCTTGTCCTGTCGCGTAGATTTCCATCCGATTACACGTTGAGACAATCACACAGCCATCTACACCGGGTATTGACCGTATATGCTGCAACGCAGGCGTTAGATGATCCACCGATAGATAACATTGTCCGCGCAATTCTACCGGTGTCGTGCGATAGCTCAGGCCGGTTAAAAGTAGCGTCACAATCTTCCCCTATGATGTGTGTTGTGCTGAAGTCCCCGCAGGCGTGGCAGGTCGCCGGGCACTGGGCAAACAGCAGTGCATCGGGCAGACATCATGATTCGCACCACGATTACCCAAAGCAGGCCGCTTCGGGTTTTCTGTCATGCGTTCGACAATCAGATCACAGATCATCTTGACGAATGCCTCATGTGTGCCGACAGTAGCCGCACGCACCATACGCATACCGAGTTCTTCGGCTTTTTCAACGGCCTCTGTATCCAAGTCGAACATGACTTCCATATGATCCGAGATAAAGCCAATCGGCATGATGATGAGGTTCTTCACACCTTGCGCATCAATTTCTTCCATGTAGTCGATAATGTCCGGCTCTAACCAGGGGATGTGCGGCGCACCGCTGCGGCTTTGATAGACTAACTTATAATCATCCACGCCAGCACCCGCCGCCACCAGCCGCGCTGATTCTGTCAGTTGGGCGACATAGGCGCTGTTGTTCGCCATGCCCATGGGGATGCTATGCGCAGTAAACGCCACATGCACATCACTGCCCTCTGGGAACTGTGCCAGCGCGTTTTTGAGGTTTTCTACATTAGGTTCAATAAAGCCAGGGTGATTGTAAAACACACGGATTTTGTCGAATTCCGGTGCGCCTTCGCCGACTTCTGTACAGGCGCGAGCGATGTCTTCGCGGTATTGGCGGCAACCACTATAGCAGCTAAAGCCGGATGTAAAGAAGGCAATCGCCCGCTTAACGCCATCATCGCGCATTTGCCGCACCGTATCCGTAATCATAGGGTGCCAGTTACGATTACCAAAGTATACGGGTAAGTCGATGTCGTTTTCCGCGAGTTCAGCTTCAAGCGCGGTGATTAATGCACGGTTTTGGGTATTAATAGGACTCACGCCACCAAACATGCGATAATGATGGGATACTTCCTCCAGGCGTTCACGCGGGATATTGCGTCTGCGTGTGACATTTTCCAAAAACGGGATGACATCATCTTGGCCTTCCGGCCCGCCGAATGACATAACCAAAATAGCATCATAGTCTCGCGCTTCGTCTTGGAAGCGTGGGGCATTAGGCGACTGTGCGCCATATATACTCATGTGATTGTTCCTTTTGCTTACGATAAATCTCAGTTTGTGCTTTTCGTACCGACGTAAATCACACCATCACGGACTTCGACCTGATAGGTCGATACCGGCTTGTTAGCGATGCCGTCCACGGCTTGCCCGTTAGCCAGGTCGAACTTGGCATAGTGCCAGGGGCATGTTACCGTACAGCTCCCGTCAGGCTCATGATTGATCGTCCCTTCGTTGAGTGGGCCACGCGCATGAGAGCAGCGATTGTTCAAGGCGTAGAGTGTGCCTTTCACGTTGAACAAGCCGACCATCTTGCCTTCTAGGTAGACGGTCCGCGTCTCGCCTTCGCCTAGTTCATCCAACGGACACACATCGACCCAAACTTCGCGCTCCTCGTCGGGCTGGACCGCCTTAGCGACAGCGGGACCGCCGAGTGCATCTAACGCAGCACCCAGGCGCATATTCATGCAGGTGAACAGCGGTGTATCCTGCAAGGTGTAGCGGCTGGCTTCTGTCTCACGGAGTTCTTGCACCAAATCCAGGAAATCGGACGGTTCATCCGTCTCGAAGGCGACGATAAACTCATAATCATCAATGCCGAAGCTATAGGTGGTGTTCAAGCGGATGGACGGATATTTACGCCCAACTTGGATATGCTCATCAATCATCCCCTGCCGCGCAGGGAGCGACATCTGATACCAATCACGAGTCTTGATAAAGGGATATACGAACAAATACTTTGCTTCGCTCGGATCAATCACTAACCGTTCTTCTGGGTCTTCATCCTCGTCACCTTGCATCCGTATCTCATAGATAGAGCGTTTGGTCTGCGAGAGGTAGGAATACGCCAGATTGAGGTAAGCGCCCATGCGCGTATTCATGATGGCGGCGGCTAACTCTTGGAATGGTTCCGGCGATTCTGCGATTTGCCACAGGAGCAGTTCGGCATCTGCGCGGGTGCCCATCGTGCTATACGGACGGAGCAGCATCCGGCGGTTGAATGTGGCGATGGTTTCCAGCAATTCGCGCTTGTGCGCGGCCTGCGTTTCTGGATCGAGCCGTCGCCATACCGGATCAACGGTATAAAAGGCGAAGCGAACATACTGCCGTTTGGTCAGATTTTGCGCACGTTGTTGGGACTGCGGCGCAGTTTTGGGCTGACCATTTTTTGTGAGGAAAGACGGTTTTCCCATAGGTTTACCTACATTTTACCCGAATTAAATCTATAAAATCTACAAATACTATACAAAATTAAACAGATTTTGCAATAGATTTTACAGACCAATTGGAATCAAAAACGCCGCAAGGTTGCGACGGCATAATCAAATTGAGCATAAATTAGTCGAGAATCGCACTCCGCACAGCTATGACGTACTTGCTCTGATTACATCTATTTAATGAGTTTGTGAGCCAATCCATATCCAGATAACCAAATCTGGACTTTCCACAGTCATAAATTTATTACCTACTAATTCTCACTGGGGTTATCTAACTCGTGTACAGAATCGTATTCCGCAACCATACAACGTACTTGCTCTGATTTCATATGGTAACCAGCGTGATTTTCCCTGTGTACCGTTGGAAGTCTGCGATATTCAGCGTCAATAAGGTGTCAATGTCATTCGCCAGCATGGTAGCGACAATATTCGCATCGTGGATTTGCTTGCCGCGTGTGGGATGAGTTTTCAACAAATTGAGCAATTGTGCAGTCACCTCAGTGTTGTCGTTCAATACCGTGCAAACCTGTGTGATCTGGTCTAAATGCTGCGAAACTACCTCAATAGACTGTTCTGTAGCAAAGGTGCGTGGGTGTGTCGCCTGCACGAGATACTCTCGTATGACCTGTCTACTGATAAAGAGTTGAGTATCTCTGAGTATCGTCTGGTCAAAAAGAGCTTTTACCTGCACATGTTCAGCAAATTCACTGTGGAATGCTCGCAGAATAATGTTGGTATCTACGAAGGCTTTAGCGACCATCATCACCATACCAGTCTTCGCGCCGGATGGATGGTTCTTCATTGATCGGAACAGTCATGATACTTGCGTGATAGAGCGCCAGTTTTTCTTCAGGTGTCAGTTTTCGCTTCTCTGCTTGTTGAAGAAGATGACTTATCAAGTCTCGCTGTTTGTCTTCCGATAGCTGATTGATCAACTCTAGCAGCTTTTCGTAGGTGATTTCCAGTTGTACGCCCATAAGTGTTACCTCACTCCGAAGGGTTATCCAAGCGGAAGCCGTGCCCGCGCACTGTGATGATAAATTGGTGCTCTTCGTCGTATTCCGCGAGGCGATCTCGTAGGCGGCGCACAAGTGCATCAATGGCTTGCTCGCTCACACCATCGCCGACGACATCCGGCCATACGGCATCCACCACTTGATCGCGTGTACAGACGTTATCCGTGTTGATATAGAGGAGTTCTAACAAGCGATATTGAGGCAAACTTAGCGGCGGATCAATCTCGGCATCTTCGATGAAAACCCGGCGTGATTCGCGGTCAATACGGAGTTTACCGCCGATGTTGGTTGGCAGCTCAAACGGCAACGGAGCCGTCGCGCCAGAGCCAACAAAACGCATACGGATTGCCAGCGCCAAATGGATTTCATCACCGTCGAAAATCTCTTGCCGCCCTTGCAGACGTTGCCCATTAACCCATGTCCCATTGCGACTTTCTAGGTCTTCCACGTAAAAATGGCCGTCTTCGATATGCAGCCGGATGTGCTGGCGCGAGATTTGGCGCTCTGGCAGCACAATATCAGCTTCGTCGTCACGGCCTACGGTCATTTGTGGCTGATCGATCACCCAATATTGATTTTGAAAATTGCCTTCAACAACGGTGAGAATAGGCTTTTCTGTCGTTTCCTGAGACATCGGCTCACCTTTCTTCGCATCTAAACTCATCGCTATTATACCCCATTCTATTGTTGTGCAGGTGCACGCAGCGTACTTGGCTCGGAAAGCGTGACCCCAACCCACAAGCCCTGATCGGTGTAGATGGGTGCGCCTTCGTCCGCACCGACGACGATGCCGCCTGCTGTGTTATTCCGATAGTATGCGCGAATTTCCGTACCGGGGACAGCAAACTGAGATGATGATGGAATTTCGCTAAATACATATTCTACCCGATGCACACACCGTTGACGCGGCCCTAATAACCGTATCGACTCTTCCGGATATGGTCCTACGGTAGCCGGGTCTACAGGCTGCACAGGGCTTACGGGGTTCGTCCCGACGACCACACCAAATCCGTTATTTGTTGACCCTGGCGTGGTGGTAATCTGGTTAGGTGTAAAGAACATCGGCACAGTGCCCAAAGACCGATTGTAAACGACAATCGTAATCGTAAAGCTCTGCGTCGGGTCGGCGGGGATAGCACTAGTGCGCACGGAAAGCACAAACGGTGAGTCTTCTCCCTGGCTTACCGAACGTCCGATGAGCGATTGTTGAAAAGCGCGGTCTTCCCCGATGCGCAAGCGCGAACACGGCACGCCTTCATCAGCGAAGGGCACTAAATCCGACAGTAGACGCGGCAAAGTTGTCGGCCCGGCGAAGATCGCCAGCATGATCAAAAGCAAAATGCCGACGATGGCGTTTGGATTGTCGTTACCGCCGCCAAAAAATCTCATTTAACCCGCTTTCCATTCAACCAGCTCACGCCATCCACTATGGCAGACTCCACCAAATTATGCCACAAAATGCCATTGTTATGCCCACGAAACCACGTTAGCTGTCGCCGGATGAAGTCGTGCGTTGCCGTCTGGGTGTCTTCAATCGCCTGTTCGAGCGACGTTTCGCCATATACATGCGCAGCAAACTGTGGGTAGCCTAAGCTACTCATGGAAGGCAATTCACGCGCATAGCCCATCGCTAAAAGACGCTCAACTTCGGCAACTAAACCCTGTTTTACCATCATTTCCACGCGCTGATCAGCACGCGCATATAGTAATTGACGCTCAATTTGCAGTCCGAGTTCCAAAATCGTATAAGGTGGGGGCTTTTTGTCTTGTAAATCACTCATGCGCTCACCTGTAATATGATGAACTTCCAGCGCCCGGATTACCCGCCGCACGTTATTCGGGTGGATTTTTTGCGCCGCTGCCGGGTCGATGCGTTGTAAGCGTTGATACAATTCATCCTGTCCACCTGCCGCCGCGAACGCTTCCATTTCTTCACGAAAAGCATAATCTGGCGACACCTCCGGGATGCGCCACCCTTCTACAACAGCAGTGATATACTGCCCTGTGCCGCCAACCAGCAATGGAACACGCCCCCGCGCATGGATCGCGTCAATTGTATCGTATGTCAACGATTGATACCGAGCCAACGTCAAGCGATCCGTCGGGTCGATAAAATCCACGAGATGGTGGGGGACTAAAGCGCGTTGTCGTGGGGTTGGTTTCGCCGTGCCGATATCCATGTGATGATACACTTGGCGGCTATCCGCACCGACGATTTCGCCATCAATCCGTTGCGCCAAATCAAGCGCCAAGCCCGTTTTACCAATCGCCGTTGGCCCTAAAATGACGATCAGCGGGCGATCATGTTGTCCAATCAAGCGCGTCCTCCACATAGTCAATGATGACAGACTGACCAGACAAAGCAACGGCGATCACATCCACACGCCACGCGGTATCATCCGGTAATTCGTGCGCATGGAGATAAGCATACGCAGCATGCACCATACGCTGACGCTTGCGCGGCGTGATGCTCATCAGAGCGGCCTCTGTGCTCGGTGCGTGCCGTGTGCGCACCTCAACGAAGACCCATATGCCGGTTTCATCCTGTGCGATAATGTCAATTTCCCCGCCAATGCAGCGCCAATTCGTATCAATGACGGCGTAGTGCTGCGTCTTGAGAAATTGTATCGCATGGTCTTGACCATATTGGCCGGTTGCCTGTCGTGATGTCATTTACAGCCTTTCAATTTATGCAAAAACAATCATATCATAGGCCGCATCTATACAATCTAAAAGGGGGACAGATCATGAACACTGTAGAGACGACGTTTCGTGTGCGCTATGCGGAAACCGACGCGATGGGCATCGTCCATCATCGCAATTACATCATCTATTTTGAAGAAGGCCGCAGCGAATTTGCACGGCAAAAAGGAATGCCCTATAGTGAACTGGAAAAGCAGGGGTTTTTCCTTGCGGTGACGGAGGTCAATGTGCGCTACATCAAACCCGCCCTCTACGAACAGCGGATTACAGTCCGCGCACAGCTAGAGCAAGTCAAAAGCCGGGGCATGACCTTTGCCTATGAAATTGTCGATGCAGAAACGAGTGATCTACTTGTGACCGGACAAAGCAAGCATATTTGCATTAATAAAGCCGGAAAAGTCGCCCGTTTGCCGCAAGAATGGCGAAATTGGGCTAATCAGACATGAGAACAAATTGACCCAACTATGCAGGCTGGTTATAATCTTTAACAATATTTAAAAAAGAAAAGTTATATGGAGAATGTCCATTAATGGTTACTTATGCAGATCGTCCCTGGATTAAACTTTACGACAAAGGTGTACCGGATAAAATCGACTATCCTAAAATCGCTCTCCACGACTTCTTGCGAGAGACAGCCCAACGCATCCCGAACAGTACCGCGCTAGTCTTCGGTGCGGAACTCCCGGTCGTTGGCCGCGTGGATAAGACGATTACCTATGGCGAGATCGACAAGGTATCCGATGCGCTAGCCGTGGCGCTCATCGCCTCCGGTTTGAAAAAAGGCGATCGTGTCGCACTGGTCATGCCGAACAGCGTGCCGTTTGTCATCAGTTTCTACGCCATCCTGAAGGCGGGCGGGGTCGTCGCAGCGACTAACCCTACCTACCCTAAAGATAAAATGGCATATCAGATCAACGACTGTGATGCGGAAATCGTCATTAGTCTGTCGTTATTCTACGACATGATGAAAGAAATCCAGCCGAAGACCAAAGTCAAGACGATAATCGTCACCAACATCAAGGAATATCTGCCAGGCTTGGCGAAGTTCCTATTTACCGTCGCCAAAGAGAAAAAAGAAGGCCATCGTGTCGATGCGCTGAAATCCGGCGATCGCTGGTTCCAAGATCTGCTGCGTCAATATCAAGGTCAAAAGCCCGATGTTAAAGTCACACCGGAAGACCTGTGCTTGTTCCAGTATACAGGTGGCACGACCGGCGTATCCAAAGCGGCGACATCAACCCATCGCGGGCTTGTCGCTAATGTCTTGCAACAAGAAGCCTTCTTGACGGTGGATAATATCCCCGGTGAAGAAGAAGTTATGCTTGGGGCAATCCCGATGTTCCATGTGTTTGGCATGGTCGCCGTGTTGAGCGTTGGCGTGCATCTAGGCGCGAAGATCGTTCTCGTACCCAACGCCCGCGAAATTGACGACGTTCTCGGCGTGATCGAAAAACATAAGCCGACATTATTCCATGGTGTCCCGGCGCTTTACAACGCCATTAACAATCATGAAAAAGTAACCTCCGGCGAAGTCAGTCTCAAGTCGATCCGCCTATGCGTGAGCGGTTCCGCACCGCTGCCCCCGGCCACCAAACGCGAGTTCGAGCGTTTGAGTGGGGCCTCCTTGATGGAAGGCTTCGGCATGAGTGAAGCACCGACCGCCACCCACGTAAATCCTGTGCATGGCGAAAACCGTCTTGGGTCTATCGGCCTGCCCTTGCCGGATGTGGAATGCCGCATCGTCAACTTGGAAGACCATAACGAAATTATGTCTGTAGGCGAACCGGGCGAGTTGATTATGCACGCACCCAACGTTATGAAGGGGTATCACGGGATGCCGACCGAAACCGCAAACACCATCCGCGAAATTGACGGTAAGACATGGCTCTTTACCGGCGACATCGCCCGCATGGACGAAGACGGTTACTTCTACATTGTTGACCGCAAGAAAGATATGGCACTTATCGGCGGCTTTAACGTCTACCCGGCGGCTGTAGAAAAAGTCATTAAAGACTATCCCGCTGTGCTAGAAGTCGGTGTCGCTGCCGTCCCGCACCCCACTAAAGAAGGTCAAGAAGCCCTTAAAGCGTGGGTTGTGCTCAAGCCGGATGAAAGCGCTACCGAAGAAGACATCATGAAACACTGTGAAGGCAAGCTCGCACAGTACGAAATCCCGCGCCGCATCAGCTTTATCGATGAACTGCCGAAGACGGCTATCGGCAAGACCTTACGGCGTGAACTCGTGCGCTTGGAAATGGAAGACCGCGAAAAGCAAACCAGCTAGGCGCGTCTTCAAAATAAATGCAGCATCAAGACCGCCAGTAATCCTGGCGGTTTTTGTTAAAATTATTGTTTGAGGAGAGACGATGACTGTTTATGATGAACGCCCCTGGACAAAGCAATACGATGAGCATGTGTCCCAATCAATGGCCCCCTACCCTGACCATCCTTTACATGAGTTCCTGCGCAAACGCGCCCAAGAAACTCCAGACCGCGATGCCCTAATCACGACAGCCAAAGTGCCGCTATTCGGGCGACAAGACGCACGCATTACGTTCAAGCAACTGGACGTTTATTCCGATGCACTCGCCGCCGCACTGGTTGACCAAGGCTTACAAAAAGGCGATCGTGTCGTGATCGTCATGCCGAATTGTACAGCGTTCGCGATTAGTTTTTTTGCAGTGCTCAAAGCGGGGGGCGTTGTCGCTGCCACAAACCCCACCTATCCACCGGCAAAGATGCAATATCAAATTGACGATTGCGGCGCAGAATTTGTCATCGTGTTGAGCATGTTCTATAAGCTCATCCAGGAGATACGCAGCAACACCAAGGTAAAGCACGTCATCGTCGCCAACATCAAAGAGTACATGCCGCCGATTGCCCGCTTTTTGTTCACCATTGCCAGGGAGAAAAAAGACGGCCATCGCGTAGACAATCTCGCCAGTGGGGACTTTATGTTCCAAGATTTACTCGAACGTTACGCCGGGCAAAAGGCCACAGTGAACGTTCAAGCGGATGACTTAGCGGTGTTTCAATACACTGGTGGCACAACCGGCACATCTAAGGGCGCGATGTCCGCACACCGGGGTATAGTCGCCAATTCATACCAATTATTGCGTTGGACAGGCATGGATAGCGGCAAGTTTATCGTCCCGGCGGATGAGCTGATCTTCTTAGGTGCAATTCCGATGTTCCATGCTTACGGCTTAGTAGCATTGCTGTGTCAGTCCGTCAACATCGGCGGGCGTGTCGTCTTAATACCCAATGCACGCGACATTGACGAATTAGTCGATACGATCGCACATTACAAGCCAAACGTCTTTTTAGGTGTACCAGCATTGTACAATGCCATCAACAATCATCCACGTGTGACTTCCGGCGAAGTCAGCTTAAAGTCATTCCTCTCGAACTTCAGCGGATCCGCGCCGCTCCCACCAGCGACAAAACGCCGATACGAGCAGTTGAGCGATAGCACCATCTCCGAAGGCTTTGGCATGAGCGAACTGTTGGTTGCTACGCACTCTAACCCGCCCTTTGGCACGATGAAAACCAACTCTATTGGCGTTCCACTACCCGATGTCGATTGCCGCATCGTCAGCATGGATGATGGTACAACCGCCTTAGATGTCAATGAAGTGGGTGAATTGATCGTCCATGCGCCGAATATGATGGTCGGCTATCATAACCTACCCACAGAAACCGCGAACACCCTCCGCGAGATGGATGGCAAAACGTGGTTATATACGGGTGACATCGCTTACATGGATGAGGACGGCTTTTTCTTCATCGTAGATCGTAAAAAAGATATGGCGCTCATCGGCGGCTTTAATGTCTACCCAACCAACATCGAGAAGGTGCTCAAAGACCATCCCGCTATTTTAGAAGTCGGTGTTGCTGCCATCCCACACCCGGAGCGCCCCGGCCAAGAAGCACTTAAGGCATGGATCGTCACCAAGCCAGGGATGCAGGTCACACAAGAAGAACTCATCGCTCACTGCGAGCAATCCCTTGCCGGGTACGAAATCCCACGCCGCTATGCGTTTATCGATGAATTACCAAAGACCATAGTCGGCAAAACGCTGCGCCGGGAACTGGTGAAGCTGGAGATGGAAGGCAATTAATCGTCGTCCATTGCATCAAGGTCTTCTTGCAAATAATAGCCCCGGTAAAATGCGCGTGCCGGGGCACGGTTTAGGTACCATGTCACGTATAACGGGATAGCGACCAAGAGGAAAATTTCTCCTTGACGCAAGAACTGTATAAACGCATCTGCCGAGCCGCCTTCCAGACGATTAGATTGAAAGCTCTGGAACGATTGATAGAGCAAAATCGCGGAAATAGCCAAAGTCGATAGCATCAACACAAAGCGCATAAAACGCGGTCGTCCCCGCCACGCAAAAAACGCCACAATCAAGAAGCCGATGCTGATTGCCATTTGGATTATCGTGTCAGCATCGGTCAGTGCATCTGCGGAGTTAGACCCCAGTACACCATTCGCTCCTGATGACCCTTGGCTGATGTACGTCTCAATGGCAAAGCGCATCCCCACTGCGATGAGCGGAATGAGCGAGAAAAATACGACAGTGACGATGATCGCTAAGGTCACACCGAAGGGCCGCCCTGGTTTTTGGTCGAGCAATGTTTGTTCTTTTTTCATTATTTTTTACACTACAAGATCATAAATGTTCAATAATAAACTACTGTTAGCATTATTCCACAATTTTGGTATACTGTATGATGTGTTTACAGGCTATTAGATTGACGTATTAAGGAAAATCTGATGAAGTTCCATGACCTGTTAGAACAATCATATCAGGTATTTTTAGAGCAAATACAGGATGTAAAACTTGTCCTGCTGCATCCCAATCACCGTTTCCGCTCTATGCTCGTCGCAAAGTTGATGAACACACCGGAGTTCGATACATTTTACTATGCTATGCGCCCGGATGATACCGACTTGTATTCATTTTTAATCCGCTTGACCGACAGCCTCACCAAACAGCATGTCACATTCGGACGCTATGTCAATATTTTACCGCAAGCTGCACTACAAGATCCGATTACACATTTCGACACCGTGTTAGACGCTTTCATCAAGGATGTGCGCGAACTCAGTGACCGTGATTTCATCCTGATATTCGATGAATATGATCGCAGTGACCGCGCCGACGAAGTACAACGCTTTGTCGAACGGTTGAGCAATTATCTGCCGGAAAGCGGGCGGATCGTCGTCAATAGTCGCACACTGTCACGCTTACCGCTAGTCTCCCTTGTCGCGCAAAAACGCGCCATTATGCTCCACGAGACCGAAACCGTAGAAGAACATTATTACGGCACGAAAAATTACACCAAAGAAAATAGTGACTTACAAGTCTATGCGCTAGGTAACGGCAGCGTCAATGCGGAAAAGGACATCATCGACTTGTGGGAGGGGCACTTACCGCGCTTGCTTTTCTTCTTTGCCCTTGACCGTCCTATGGTTACCCGGACAGAAATTTGTAACGCCTTCTGGCCGGAGCTTGACACCGATCAGGCGGTGAATGTCTTCCATGTGACCAAGCGCCGCTTACACAAAGCCCTAGACGAAGATATTCTTGTCCACGAAGACGGCTACTATCGCATCAATCCGGATACCAGCGTGTACTATGATGCCATTGAATTCGTCAACCTTTTAGTAGAAGCCCGCCGCACAGACGACCGCGAGACGCAGTTCAACGCCTGGACACGCGCCGTAGAACTCTATAAGGGACCGTTCCTAGACAAGCATACTGAACGCTGGATTGTAGAACGACGCGACGAATACCGCGATGGGTATATCGAAGCCTTGGTCAACCTAGCGGATTATCAGCGTGAGCAAGGGGATCATGAGCAAGCCCTGTTAATCTTACAGAAGGCGCTTGAGACAAACAACATGCACATTGGCATACACATGCGCATCATGCAGATATACAGCGACCTCAGCCGCCGCAGCGAGATCGCCGCACACTTTAAGCAAATGCAGGAAATTTATCGGCAAGAAGATCATCATTTGCCGGAAGAAGTCGAAAGCCAGTATAAGAAGTTAATGGCTTAAAAGCGCCCCCGACAGGACTCGAACCTGTGACCTGCGGTTTAGAAGACCGTTGCTCTATCCACTGAGCTACGGGGGCATTAATCTAGTCGTATTATAGCCTCTACTGTATGTAGAGGCAATTGTCTTATTTTACAGCGATGATTGCCCCTCAACCAATATCCAACGACATAATAACACCGCCCATATCTTGTGCTTGATGTGCCTTATAGCGCCTGTTGTGCCCTTGCTCAGAGTAGGGTATAATTAATGAAGAGAAAAACGCTTTCTCGCGTGTGAAGTTCACCGTTTTGTTCAAGTTAAGTGAGGACACAAAATGACGGATCAGGACGTGGCACCGCCGCAGACAAACCAGGAGTATTCTGAGAAAGATATTCAGTATCTCAACCCGATGCAGCATATCCGTCTTCGGCCTGGGATGTATGTAGGTGGTAAGGATACACGGGCGCTGCACCACCTGATTTACGAAGTCGTGGATAACTCCATCGACGAAGCCTTAGCCGGACGCTGTGACCGCATCCTAGTGACGCTCCGTGATGATGGCGGGGTGACTATTACAGATAATGGCGTGGGTATCCCGGTTGGGTTAAATAAAGAATTAGGCATTTCCACGCTGGAAGGCGTGATGACAAAAGTTGGTATGGGCGGTAAGTTCGACAGCAACGCATACAAAGTAAGTGGTGGTTTGCATGGTGTGGGTGTTTCCGCCGTGAACGCCCTCTCGCGTGAACTCCAGGCAGAAGTCTTCCGCGAAGGCCATCTGTATCGTCAGGTATACCAACAAGGGAACGTCATAACAGACGTTGAAAAGATCCGCAAGCTAGATGATGGTGAACCGACGGGTACACAGATCACCTTCTGGCCGGACTTTGACGTACTCGACCCGAACGAATTCGATTACAACACCCTCAGCACGCGCTTCCGCGAGATGGCATTTGTCACGCGCAAAGTCACGATTACCTTACGTGACGAGCGCGTAAAGCCCATCCCGCGTGAATCGTCATTCTATTTTGAGGGCGGGTTACGTGCATTCGTCGTCTACAAAAACCGCGAGCGCAAAGCCTTGCACGATCCAATCTATGGTGAGCGTGAGATCGACATCACACCGGATAACACGAATGTCTCCCCGTTCAGTGTTGGCGTGGAAGTCGCATTCCAATATAACGACTCCAACGCGACGACAGAACTGGCCTTCGCTAACACCATCCGCACGCCGGATGGCGGCTCGCATCTTACCGGGTTACGCTCGGCGATTACCAGCGTCATTAACCGTTTTGCGCGTAAAAACAACTATCTCAAAGAAAAAGAGACGAACTTTAGCGGCAATCACACCATGGAAGGGTTAACCGCTATCGTCAGCATCAAACACCCTGACCCACAGTTTGAGAGTCAGACTAAGGTCAAGCTGCTCAACCCAGAAGTACAGGGCGCAGTGTCGCAAGTCGTCAGCGAAGCCTTCTACGAATTCCTGGAGACAAACCCCAGGGAAGCACGGCGCATCATCGACAAGTGCATCACCAGTAAACGCGCCAGCGAAGCCGCACGCAAAGCACGAGACCTTGTGCGCAGTGGCCCTAGCTTGCTGGAAAGCACCACCCTACCCGGTAAATTGGCGGATTGCTCATCGCATGGCGACGACTCCGAAATTTACATCGTTGAGGGTGACTCTGCGGGGGGGACGGCCAAGCAAGGCCGCGACCGTCACTTCCAGGCGATTTTGCCCTTGCGTGGTAAAATCCTCAACACGGAACGCGCCCGCCTGGACAAGGTGCTGGACAATAACGAAATCAAATCGCTGATCTCCGCGTTGGGCACAGGCATCAGCGAGGACTTTCAACTGGAAAAGATGCGCTATGGGCGCGTTATCATCATGACGGACGCGGACGTTGACGGTAGCCACATTCGCACGCTGTTGCTGACGTTCTTCTTCCGCCATATGACACCGTTGATCCAAGATGGCCGCCTGTATATCGCTCAACCGCCGATCTATTTACTCAAACACGGCAAACAAGCGGATTATGTCTACATGCAGGCCGGTAAGAGTGAGCCGCAAATGCTCGCGGAGGCGCTCAAGAACTTCAAAAGCCCTGACCGTGTGCATGTCCAGCGGTACAAGGGTCTGGGTGAAATGAACGCCGATCAACTATGGGATACCACAATGGACCCTGAGCATCGCACGCTGTTACAAGTGACGATTGAAGATGCCGCCGAAGCCGACCGCGTTTTTGATATGTTGATGGGCAGCAGCGTCCCCCCACGCCGCCGCTTTATCCAGACCCACGCGAAGCAAGTGCGCAACCTAGATATTTAGCCCACACGCACCCCATCAAACCAGATGGGGTGTTTATTTTCCCCCGTAATCGGTATGATTATCCTCATATATGTTTGTAAAAATAGAGGGTTTTGATGACGATTAAACTACTTGGTGTTTCTGGTAGCCTGCGCGAACGCTCATTTCATAGTGCGCTTTTACGCAATGCTGCCGATTTACTCCTCGATGATGCTACATTAACTATCGCTAATATTCACGATATACCACTGTATAACAGCGATCTCGGCGGGCCGCCGGAGTCCGTGCAACGCTTCAAGCAGCAGATCGCAGAAGCTGATGGTATGTTGCTTGCCTCCCCGGAATACAATCACAGTATCAGCGGTGTATTGAAAAATGCGATTGATTGGGCATCCCGGCAGACACCCGGCCAAGATCGCACCGTACTATCAGAAAAGCCGGTCGCCTTCCTGCACACAGCCACTGGCGCATTCGGCGGTGTCCGCGCCCATGAGCATCTTATTCAAATCGCCCATGCCGTGAATATGCGCATTGTATCGCGTCCGGCGATCATCATTCCGTTTGCGCGAGATAAATTTGACGATGATCTCACGCTTATCGACGCGACCACCCGTGAATTTATCCAAAAGATGTTGAATAATCTCGTTTCATTCATCAGAAGAGAAAAGGGCTAAGACCATGCAAGATTTTATTCGCCACGTCATGCGCCTGCACGATGTCGCACAACACGATAACGCGCCATCCGCTATCTTTGGTACAGCAAGCAGCCTCAACCGCAGCTTACAGCGCCGCGAGCCTATCCGCGTCGGTATATGGCCGTGTGTGAGTGATGACACACCCGAAGTGGGTATGGGCTTAATGTCTGCCCTACTCTATCTGCTGGATAGCTGGCGTGATGTACGTGTATATCCGCTGCTCGTCAAAGAAAAGCACAATAAATGGCAAGTTACGGACTCTCAGTTTGAAGTTGAGGACTTCGAGCCAGTCGATTTAGACGAGAACGTCGCCATGTGGGGCAAGCTCCAAAAAGAGGGCGACCAATGGACGGTCACACTAGAGATTGAAAACGATATGATCGACAGTGAGGAAACCACCGAATACACCTACAGCGGCGACAACTTAGCGGCATTGGTCAATCAATTGCCACAGATGGCGCAGGATATTACCAAAGACTTGGATGCGTCAACGACAACGCTAGAAACCTTCACACCTACAGAAGCCAGCGGTGATGCCATTAAAGCGGTAATGCAAGCCGTGAGCGACTGGCAAGCGATGCTCTGCCTCACATTATGGGATAAAAATTGGAGCAGTGACATTATCAACGCCAAACACAAAGCGTTGATAGACGCGGGCAAAGCAGCAGGCGACTTCGGCGCGTGGATCACTGCGAGCGCCACCGCGCATAGCAATCTGCCCGGTTACGATGACATTAACATCGACAATATGGAGCATGCCGTCATCCAAGCCTTCCCCGCAGCGACTGCGCCCCCCATCATCTTGGCGCGGTCGATCTTCTGGTATGACGTACAGGGCGCTTATCGCATCATGGAAAATGCCATCGAAGAACACCCCACCCACCCCGGCACTTGGCTTACTCTGGCCGATCTGTATCGGCAAGGTGGGCGCGTCGTGGAGATGATCGACACATACCAGCGGGCCATCGAAGAAGAAGCTACCAACGCCCTGCTCTATAGCAATTATGCCGTCGTGCTGGAACTCATCAGCGAAGAAGAACTCATTGAAGAATACGTGCTAATCGACCCTGATGAATATTATGACTCGTATCCGATGTGGGAAGCTGTCGCCGCCTATGAGGAAGCCCGCAAGCTCGAACCAGAATCCGTTGGCCTGCTCCAACGACAATTGCTCATTCGCTTTGATGTGAGCGAAGTGTTGGATGATAAACTCATACAGGATTTTAAATCGCTGGTCGAGCGCGATAAAACGGGCAATCTGCTACGTCCAGTCGCGGAAAGCCTAGAGCTTATCGATGATGTAGACCCGCTACTCGACATCTTGGAAGAAGCGGTAGAAACCGATCCTAAGCGGGTTGATCTGCGCGTTAACCTAGCGGTAGCCTTCATCGCAGTTGACGATAACGATCTGGCTATCGAAGAACTCAAAACCGCTGATGAACTCAACGACGACCCTGAAGTTGAAGACGAGATCGCGCATTTACTGCTCAGTGCGGAAGACCCGGAATTTGAAGCGCGTATGGGCGAAATTGGCGTTCAAGTGGAAGCTGGCGCACGGATTAACAATGATGACATCGACTTTTTAGAGGATATTATCGAACGCGCACCGACCCTTGCGGAAGGTTACGTGTTGCTCGGTAAGTCCTACCGCTCCCGCGACGAGAACGAAGCCGCACTAGAGTGCCTGCTTGACGGCCATAAGCATAACCCAGAATATTTGGATATTATGCTGTTGTTAGGGCAAATGTTATGGGAAGCAGGCGAAGCACAGACCGCTTTTGAGTATCTCAATAAGGGGTTGACGACTAATCCTAACTATGTGCCGCTACTGGCGCTCACAGGGCAATATCTGTTTGAGGACGGCCAAGATGACGCGGCCAAGACTTACTTAGCCCGCGCAGAGGCCATCTCGCCGCGTAATCCTATGCTTGCTCGTGCCAAACGCACCATCGCAGATATTATGAGCCGTCGTTAGTCATCCATTGGGATTGGCCCGACCTGCCCGGCGGATAAATCCCGGAGTTCATTCGTAAACGCCGGGACATCCACCACAGCAAAGCGCACCATCAAGGTGACATCAACGGCGAACGTTTCGTCTTCAATCTCGCCATGATGCGCCTGGATAAGCAATTTAAGCTGTTCATAGAGGCTGTACGGACATTCAATGCCGAGCAGCCTCTTTTCGATTTTTTGTTCAGTCGGTAGCGCGTTGAGCGCCACATGCGCGGCTTCGCTGTAAGCACGCACAAGCCCCCCTGTGCCGAGCTTTGTCCCGCCGAAGTAGCGCGTCACGACGATGACAATATCGCCAATCTCACTACCCCGCAAAACGGATAAAATCGGCGGCCCGGATGTACCGGCAGGTTCGCCATCGTCGCTCATGCCTTCGGTCACGCTGCTGCCATACCCAGCACGGAAAGCATAGACGTGATGATTCGCGTCCGGCATCTCCGCACGGATTTTTGCGATAAGCGCACGCGCTTCTTCCGCTGTTTCCGCACGATCAACTGACGCGATAAAGCGCGACTTCGCAACTTCGGTTTCTGTACGTTGGAAGCCAACCGGGACAAGATAAGGTTCCATGCTAAACAGCCAACTCCGGGTCACGCTCTACAAATACGCGGAAGACCGACGGTTGAATGTGCAGGCGATTTTGCCCTTTTTCCACACTGAGCAATTTCTTTTGTACCAACATCGTCACGGCGCGTTCTGTCTCCGGGTTGGATTGATATTCCGTCAACCGGGCAACCGCCCGCAAAACGTAATGCTCCACTTCGGAGAGGCTCATCCAAAGCATCTGGCATTCCTCACGGATGGCACGACGCAAGGCCAAGCGCCGCAAAGCCTCATCATTTTGTAAGCTCATGGCATCCAACGGGCCGATTGAATCCAACGCCCGGAAGCCCGACCGCAGCAGACCTGCATAACGCCCCGTAGCCCGCAGCAAGAAGTTGATGACTTCTTCCGGGTAGCCCTTTTGATTGCGCCCCATCAAGTTATCGACCATACGCCGGGCATCCGTTTCGTTATATGGCCCCACATATAGCAGATTATCCGTGAACAACTCGACGAATGGCTCAATTTCCAGTTCGTCAATGTCAAATTTATTGACCAATGTCGGCAACGGCGCACGCGCAAACGTGAGATAGCTCAATTGCCGCTTATTCGCATCACGCAGCCCGCGCAAGGTCTGGAAGAACTTCACCGGCATATTTTTCATCAAGTCTTCAAATTCATCAAACATAAAGACGATGCGCACACCACGCCGCATGAAGAAATCCAGGCCAAGCTCGAAGTAGCGCAAGCCCATATAAGCATATAACGGGTTCGTGCCGTCTTGTAGCGCCTGATAGGCTTCGTAAAAGCGTTGTGCATCTTCCCGGCCAAGCACATCAAACGGATAAAACGCCATGAACAAGCGATGCATCATCAATTCATAGCCCGCCCAGCAGCGCACCTGTTCGCTATCAGCGCCATCACGGGGTAATGGGCCGAGCATGGCCGGATCAATGATGATCGCTTTAAATTCATCATCTCCCGTGATATTGATATACGCCTTTTGTGTTTCCACATCAGCTAAATGTTGCAATAAGTTCGACTTGCCAACGCTACCCACCCCGACTAAGGAGCAGGAGTCGCCAGCACGCCAACGTTGCATCACATATGTCACCTCTTCCTTGCGGAAGTCCAAGGGCTGCTTGCGTGAACGCGCCATATTTTTCGTCCTTTATGACCTTTAAAAACCCAACTCACTCATTGTAGCACATTTTCTTGCGTTTGTTCTTGCTCTTTTAGCTGATAATCAGGCACGGTGTAGATCATCGGTAACACAAGGATAGAGACAAAGCCCTTGACCAGCACATTGCTGATGAAGATGCTGAGTGCGACATCATTGGGGACATCGCCCAAGAACGCGATAGCGACAAAAATTGCGCTGTCAATGGGTACGCTGATCGCATTACTGGCGACCACTCGCCCCCATTGCCACTTTGACTTAAAGCGTTTGACCCATTGCTGATAAATTTCCGTATCAATCAATTCTGAGATTACTTCCGCGATGATTGACGCTAACACAATGCGGAAAACAGGCGCGAGCACTTCGCCAAAGGCAGCTTGTTCACCGACGGCCATATCCGCCGGGAGTTGTGCCACGATCCAGAACAAAAAAGCCATCACAATGTTGATACCGGCGGCGCTGATGATGACGGTGCGTGCCATCGCCGCCCCTGCCGTTTTATGGATGACATCCCTGAGCGTGAACGTAAACGGGTAGATGAGGGTGCCGCCGTCAATGGACAAGCCCCCAATCAACAAGATGCGCAGGCTCGTTATATCCGCAAAGATTTGTGCGGATACATACAATACGGAGGCGATAACAGTTGCATAGAGTAAGCGTTTATCAATGACCATATTCAATTCTCCTGTTTTGGTTATCAAGCCGGGTTATCAGGTACCGGCAGGAGGTCTATTGTAAACGCAAATATTAAAGCGTCAATCGCGTGTTAAAGCGATGACAACATCCAAAGGATTTTCTGTCTCTTCATCGACCAAAACACCATCGGCATTAATCGGCACATAGCCATCTGCTTGAATGATAATGCTGTATGGCGCATCAAATGCCAGCGGACGTTCGATCTGAAAGTTGCCATTACGATCGGTGAAGGCAATCGCAAAGACTTGTTCTTGATCCCATATAAAATCAGCCACAGACCAATCCTCCGTGAGCATGATAAAGCTCACACCAGGGATGCCCTCTTGCGTTTCCGCATCGACAATGCGCCCATTAAGCTGTACACCGGACGCATCCGCGAAGGGGTCAATCGGCAACTGGCCGATGCCAACCGCTGCTTCCGCCTGTGCCAACAAAGTATCGCGGATGAGCAGTTCAATAGAGTAAGTCCCATCAGGCAGGCCGTCAGGGGCACTCAAGCGGGTGATAAAGCCACCGCCGTTCTGCGCATTGCGCCAGGGCACCGTCTCTTCGTAGAAAATCGTACCGTCCACACGCCAACGCATCGTGTAGAGCGTTCCAGCCGCAAGCAATTCCCAATCGAACACGGCGTAAAGCTCCGGTATGCCGGCTGTGAATGTACTCTGCGCGGGTGCTTCTAACGCTTCGCGGGTGCTTTGTGCAGCGTTAAAACGTGGTGGACTAAACACACGCGGAAAAGCGCCTTCCGCCGCGCCAGCAATGACAAATTCGCCCATTGTGGATAATCGAAAGCCACTTTCGCCACTCAAATAGAGTTCTAAGCGATACTGCCCCGGCGGGAGTGGGGTGTTATCTTGGTTGGCTACAGAGATCGAATGTGTGTCAAAAGCGCGTTCTTCCCAGGGTTGCGTGATCGGGTCGGTGAGTTGTTCGCCATTGTAGTACCATACCGCCGCCCATTCCGTACCAGGGGCGACATTGCGATGGATAAACCGCGCATTCGCTACCCCGCCCGCTGGCAGCACATTACCCCGTCCAAAAAGCTGATCGCCTTCCGCGATACCAAAGGAGATATTGCTAAAGGCCGGGCGGCTTTGCGCCTCTATGGATTGCGCCCCGACCGTAACCCGTGTGCGACTACTTGCAATACCATTGATAAACAAGGTGAATTCATACGTCCCGATGGGGAGTGGTTGCCCGGTCGTGCCGATATACCATAATCCATTTTCACCACCACTCCAGCGTACAGGAGCCAAGCCAAACGTCGCATTCGGGCGATCGTTGATGGTCACGCGCAACTCATAGATCGTATCCGGGGTCATGTTGCTATATTCAAAGAACATGAACAAGCTAGTTGAACCTGTCGGTAAGCTAGCCAGCAAGGTCGTCGGCAATCCTTCAACAACGGAAGGCGAGAAAAACGGCTCCCCGAAGCTCGGTTCTTCGTTATTGATCTCTGTCGTTGTAGGCGGTTCGCTGATCTTTTCCACTGTCAAGCCGAGCGATGCACCGCGCAACAGTGGCCGCACAAAGTTCGTCGGTCTTAGCGCGTTGATAAACCCGCCGATGGGCACACAGTCATCTGTCCGGGTGATCGCCCCATCGTTATTGGTATCACCTAATTGCGGGCAGGACGCATCCGCGATTAAAGGGATAATCGGCACGGTTGTCGGAATGGCGATTAACTGCCCCTGCTGATTATAAACACCGCCGCCCGTCATCGTGCCAGGGATGGGCGCATCGGTCTTAAACCATGAACGATCCCCGCCGCTTGGCTCCCCGACAAACCCGGTCACCGTGCCCCGAACAATCCCGACTGGATCGTTAAATACACCAGGATACCCCACCACCGTGATCGTATCATCTAACTGCACACCGTTGGAGTCAACAACTTCAACAAACGGCAGAGACAGCGTACCCGGCTCGACCAAGCGCCCGTTAAGCTCCTGGGTGATGCGCAAGATCGCCAAGTCAAGGCCAATATTGGCCTGTGCAACTTCCGCGTAATACGTGGGGACAGGTGGCTCGCCGGGGCGCACGCTCAACGCAATCGCTATCTGATCGCCATCACAATCTCGGTTGGTAACGGTATTGTGCGCATTGGCGACGATCAAACCGGAGCGATCTACAATCGTGCCGGAACCGATACACGTAATCACAGGTTGCCCGGCAACTTGTCGCGTCTGGATGATATACACCGTCGCCCGCTGGATGCGGTCAAGATCAATGCTCTGAGCTTGGGTGACCGTTACTGATAGAAGCAAAGCAATCAACAAAAATAACCCGCGCATGGTGCTAATACTCCAAAGTGCTCAAAATGCGATCAAAAATAGCAATGTCGTCCTCAAACGTATCGGAGCCACTACGGAACGTCACGACGATGGCTTGTTCCCCGCGAATGATGAGAATATCGCGCCCAGTGACGACTGTAGGCACCGTCTGCAAGAATTTATTCGTCGCTGTATCAACAAAGGTATAGGTCATTGCGGTCGCGATTACATCCTCAGTCAAGCGAATTTCATCGGTTGACTGCACATCATATGTACTCAATGCCCGCGACCGCACCAAGTTAAGGTTATCAAAGACGTTGCGCTCAGTCATATCACCGCCAATTGGCCGGATTGCAATTTGCATCGTCGTCTTGTAGCCGATGCGCGTCATATCTCGCACGCGCAACACATAATCACCGTCCGTATCAATCAACCAATTCTGCGGATAATTCACGGCGATGCCAAATTGGACGTTGCGATAGGGCGTTGTCCCGCTCAAGATTGAGCTGCGCGTGTTAATGCCATAAAGCAACGCCAAAAGACATGCGACAATTGTCAGGAAGTGGCCGATGCGATACTGCCGCGAATATTCGTTTTCCGGGGTGATGATCTCTAAAACACTCATGGAGCTTCTTCATCCGTTTCTTCAGCTTCGCGGGCGCGGCGTTCCGCAGCATTGAGCAAAAAGCCCATGCCAACATGCGCCCCAACGACCAAAATCAGCGAGAACACCAACCCAAACAGCGGACGAGTCCCGCCGATGCCTAAGACGAAATTACCGTTGACCAAGCCCGAACGAAACGAAGTCGCAAAGCCAACGACGACCGCCGCCGCTAGCATACTCAATGGCATAAGAATATAAAGTTGTGGGCTAAAGCGTAGCTGTGTGAGGCCGTAGGCCATCACAATGCTAGCCGCCAAATGCACCGTCAAGATGCTGAACACCCGCAGTGTCAGCACATCCGGCGACGGCGTACCCCGAAACGCGACATGAAGCGCCTCAACCGTCATATAACCGATGGACGCGGCTAAAGTATACGCCAGCACATCCGACCGAATACGAAAACCATCCGGCCACACGATGAAACGGATCACCATATATTTAATAAACTCCTGGACAATGCCGATGGTAAAGCCATAGCCTAAAATACGAGTAAACGTATCCGATAGCGAAAGCCACTCGTAAACGCCCAAGCTATCAATGAACGGAATACCAATAGCGTTCGCAGCTAAGGCAGCGATCACCGCGACCTGTAAAAGTTGACGACGAGGCCGCTCTACGCGGCGTTCTTGCCAGAATGCGGCCAAGAGCCAGGCCGCCAACGGCAGCAAAGCTAAGGCAATATTGACATAACGCCAGAGAGACTCCGGCACATTGAAGCCAATGAACCCCACTGAGATATACAACCCGGCTGTAACGCCGAAGACTACCGCGACGACAATAATTAAGCTGCGCCAAACGCGCCCGTAAGGATAAACCTCCTCCTCTTCGCGTGGAGGCGTGATTAAACGTGGTGTGTTATAACGACTCATCTTTTGTAACCCACTGTACCGCTCATATAAACCCTTATGGTAAACTCGCATCGCAATGCTAGCCTATCATTTTATCACTGGAAAGGTACGATCCTGTGAAGCATGTTTTATTGCTTTTTCTGCTTTTGCCGCTGGCGTTGAGCGGTTGCGATAGCAGCGAAGAAGTCAACGCTGCAAACCCAATCGTCTATGGGCTGACCTTGCAGCCCTCCGGCTTCGACCCCCATATTCACCGTTCATCAGAGTTAGGCATCGTCTTACGGCAAGTTTACGATACCCTCGTCTACCGTGACCCAGAAATCCGTGAGATTGTCCCCGGTTTAGCTGATCGCTGGGAAATTGCAGAAAACAACCTGAGTTATACGTTCTATCTCCGCTCGGATGTCCGTTTTCATGATGACACGCCATTCAACGCGCAAGCAGTCGGTGCGAATTTAGATCGCATCACAGCGGAAGAAACCGCATCACAACGGGCACGCTTTATGCTCGGTCCATACCAAGGCTACGACATCATTGATGACTACACCATTCGCATTCGCCTAGCGCAGCCTTTCGCGCCGTTCTTGGACTCACTGAGTCAAGTTTACCTGGGCATAGCAAGCCCGACTGCCTTAAGTGAATACTCGCCCTTACGCTATCAATATCATCAAGTTGGGACAGGACCCTATAAATTCATTGAGTTCACACCAGGGGACAAATTGGTACTCCGTCGCAATCCTGATTATCGTTGGGGTCCGTCGTTCTACACTGCGCCAGACGATAACGCCATTGACGAAATCACCTACCGCTTTTTCACAGATCCAGCTACACGCAGCACCGCACTAGAAAGCGGTGAGGCACAAGTCATGGGCGAAATTGAACCATCAATCGCCAACAACCTCAACACAGGCGGCACGGCGGAAGTCTTGCCAACGGCGATCCCTGGCTTACCACTACAATTTATGTTCAACACCGCGCAAACCCCGACCGACAGTTTAGCGGTGCGTCAGGCGCTCATCCACGCGACGAACCGCGCCGTTATCATTGATACGGTCTTCCGGGGGTTTTCGCCGATCGCATGGGGGCCGCTCTCCCGCGAGACGCTCTATTATGACAGCAGCATTGAAGGCACTTATGCCTTCAACGTGGAGCAAGCCCGCCGCCTGCTAGATGCCGCCGGTTACAGTGATAATGATGAAAACGGCTTCTTAGACGATGGTAACGAAGACCTCACTATTGTGTTGATCGTGCCGCCCTGGGGGTTGATCCCACAAGTCGCCCAACTCATACAGGATCAATGGCGCGAAGTCGGCATCAATGCACAGCTAGAGCAGGTTTCTGGCTTCCCGGCATTGCGCGAAGCCGTACAGAGTGGGGATTATCACCTTGTCGCATTTGATAGCCCCGGCTATGACCCATACATCCTTAACGAATTTTACCTTTCCAGCGGCGCGAACAACTTCATGAATTACAACAACGCCGAGCTTGATGCCGCGTTGATTAACGCCATGCGAGAACTCGCGCCGAACGCACGCCGGACGCAGTATGCACAAATCCAAGGGTTCATCATGGATGAGGCGCTGATTTTGCCTATCCGCGATTACGTCAACTTGAACGCAACCGTACCCGCCATTGATGCCCTTCGCTTTGACCCTTACGGGTGGTTTCCGTTGATGGGCGAAGCCCGTTACAGCGAGAACTGATGCTGCGCCGCATCCTTGCTTTGTGTGCTACCCTGTGGCTCGCAGCGACCGCCGCTTTTTTTCTGCTACGTGTCGTGCCGGGCAATGCGCTAGAGGCTCAACTCGCCCAGGGTGGCGCATCAACCGCGCAGATTGCAGCCGAGATCAATGCACAGGGGTTAAACGACTCCGTTTTAACACAGTATATCCGCTATATGGGCGACCTCTTGCGCGGCGATCTCGGCTTTTCTTACATCACCACATTGCCCGTCAAAGAGATGATCGCGCCGCGCCTATGGCCTACAGTTGAATTAGCCATTGCCGCACTCTCTATCGCGCTTATCAGCGGGTTAATTTTTGGCGTTGTCGCTGCTGGCCGGGGTTTCGCTGCGCTCGGCGCACAGACTATCATCAGCTTGGGTTTAAGCACGCCCATCTACTGGACGGGCACACTCGCCATTGCCCTATTTACCGGACTACCTGCATCCGGCACAGGCGGCGGACGCTTTCTCATACTGCCTGCGGGGACATTGGCCTTTCATATCATGGCACCCATCGCCCAAGTAACCGCTGCAACTGTGCGCGATCTGCAAGCGGCACCCTTTGTACGCACCGCCCATAGCAAAGGACTATCACCACGTACAGTCTGGCAACGGCACATTCTCCGCGTTGCGCTGCCGTCCATACTCCCTGTGGTTGGCTTGCAGAGCGGTTTCGTGCTTGGCGGGACGATTATCATCGAAAGTGTGTTCGTGCGTAGTGGCATCGGCCAGCTTATGCTAGACAGCACAGTGCAGCAGGATTACCCCGTTGTGCAAGGTCTTGTAATCTTGGGTGCAGCAACTTATTTACTCATAACGACGTTAAGTGACTTATGCGCCCGTTGGTTCGACCCTCGTTTATCATAAAATGGCCTTTAGGGGTATTGCTGATTGTCGCCGTCTTGAGCTTCAGCGCAGATGTCATCGCGCCGTATGACCCAATGACGACCAGCACACACAGCTTACAAGCACCCTCTTTCGTCCATCCGCTTGGCACCGATAACTTGGGGCGTGATGTCTTGAGTCGCCTGCTTTACGGCGGCCAAAACACCTTACTTACTGCGGCCATCGCTAGCCTTATCGCGCTTATCCCCGGCGTGAGCTTGGGCTTACTCACCGGGCTTGCACCGCGCTGGGTCGATGACATCTTGCAGATAGGGATTAATACGCTATTGGCCTTCCCTGGGTTTGTGCTGGCCTTGATTATCATCACGTTGACCGGACGCGGCACAGAGTCGATCGCGTTAGCGGTAGGTGTTTCCCAGGTTGCGCTGGTTGCACAGGTAACACGCGGCGTGGTGAAGGTCGTCGCCACACAAGATTACATCATCAGCGCACAGGCCATCGGCGCAAGTTGGGCGCATATTGTCCGCGTGCATGTGTTACGCGGCAGCGCCCCCGCATTGATGGCTTATAGTGGCGTTGTGTTTAGTTACAGCATTCTCAATGCGACAGCACTCTATTTTTTGGGGTTAGGGCCTTTGGGCGTGCCCGATTGGGGTGTGATGTTAGCAGAAGGGCGCATCCATGTTGAATACGCCCCTTGGATCGCATTCTATCCTGGTTTAGCCATCACGTTGACCGTTTTTGTCGTCAACCGATTGGCACAACGTTAAGAGTCATCAATACCATAAACGGCTGTCTCCGGCTCAAAAGCCGCCCAAGCGAACCAGAAATGCGGCGCAGCCAGCTCTTGGCGGAGTTGAACACCAGCCAAAGGCCCGTCTTCTGCCCGACCAAAGATATTCCACACAGAGCCAGTTTGCAGATCGACAATCGCGCCATCTTCCAGCGCAAAACCAAGCGTCACGCGGCCATCTTCGATCAGTTCAGCATCAACGGCATCGCCAGCATCTTCCTCGGTGATATAACGGCTGTAAAGTACCGCCATACCGACATCACGCGACTCGGAGATATAGGTGTCATCAAGCGCACTGGTCGCGCCAGGTTGCCAGAAGGCGACCACAGGGCGCTCGCCGACGACATCGTTAATCAAGCGTTCTTCAAATAGCACATCGAAGGGATACGCGATCGGCTCACCGCCGATTGTCCCGGCTAAGACCCGCGCAGTGGGGTTATCAATGCGGTCATCAAATTCACCATCGAATAAGAACGGCGCACGTCCGGGCATGTCATAATTTTCATACGGGTTAATGTCCGAAATACGCCCCCGGCTCACCAACACTTCGCCATCCGGGAATTCCGCCGCAAAAGCACCAAAGCCGACTACTTGCGACGGCAAGATCGTGAGTTGTTCGCCTGTATATTCACCGATGATGGCCTCACCTGTGAGTTGTTGCCAGAGGCTTTCGGTGCGATCATCCCACATAACCAAATCACTGTTCCGCAGCATCCCGCTCACGCCAAGGCGTAAAGTGCGCCCATCAACTTGGCGCTCAAAGGCGATGGCGCTATTACACAACGGGCAGAACGTCACCGCAACTGGCGTCGTATCGAACATGTCGTTGACGATCTCATGGCGGGTCAGCACACCGAGCGGATACGCCCGCGCAATACCGTTGACTTCCACAGCAACCACCGGCGATTGTGGTGCAATTTGATCTTGTGCTTCGTCTACGGTGATAAAGTCGGGGTTATCAATCGGCGGGATGCCATCACGCGGTACCCCCCCCCACAACATTTCGTTACAATCAATGCTGGCAATTGTCCAATCTGTCTCCCAAAGATTGGCTTGGGGCAACCGCGCAGGCGGGCAGTTATTTTCCCCTTGGCTATGTACTACGGACTGCCCGGTGGATAAGACAGCCACAATAGCCAGCCCAAAGACCAGCAAAAGCCCCATTAACACACCTGTCTGTCGCTTTAAAATCATTTTTTTCTCCACTGTTATTTCCTGTCACATTCAAGATGTGCTTATTGGGGAGAGTCTTACGTTGTTCAGATGATGCTCATCAAAGAAAAAACAGCGCGTTTGCGCTGTTTTTGTGTTGTTATGCTAGTAGATTGATCGCTGAGGGTGCTTCTAGTCAGGCCAGATTTTCGTTTCCATAAATTGGTCAAGGATCGTCACGAAAATCAAGGTGAAAGGAAACGCTGTCCAGAAGAAATACTGGATACCGTAACGAGCAATGTCAATTGTAGGTTCTTCTGCGTTAGGGCTAACAGCCGGAAGCAGAATATACATAATGAGCATTGTCGTAATAATACCCAGTACAGCAGAGATACCCCATACAATAATCCGACGTACATTCAATGAGGACATATATTTAGGCTCCTAACAACACTTTGTTATGCTTTGAACAAGCGTATTGTAACCCGAAGCCCCCTATTTGAGCAACCCAAGATTAGACCAGTGGGCTACTATGTCGCCTTGTGGATGCTGTCATTTACTGCTAAACTTTTTAAACATCTCATTAAATAAATATCATCTTTGCCTCAATGATGAGAAATGGCTTATTGGTAGGCAGCAGGTGACGATGTAGGAGTAATGATTGTGGCTGACTTATACGAGAAAGCAAAATCCTTCACCCGTGCGAAAGAAGCGCAAGAACTTGGCTTGTACCCGTTCTTCCGCGCCTTGAGCGACTCCGAAGGAACGACCGCGACCTTTGAGAACAAAGAAGTCGTGATGATTGGCTCGAACAATTATCTGGGGCTTACAACTGACCCGCGTGTGCGCGAGGCTTCCGCAGATGCGCTCAAACGCTTTGGTACAAGTGTAACCGGGTCGCGCTTTTTGAACGGCACACTAGAGCTTCACCTGGAGCTAGACCGTCGCTTGGCAGAGTTCGTGGGCAAAGAGGCCGCGCTGGTCTTCCCGACAGGGTATCAAACCAATGTCGGCACCATTTCTGCTGTCATTGGCAAAGGTGATTACGTTATCATTGACAAAGAAGCACACGCTTGTGTGGTCGATGGGTGCTTGATGGCACGCGGCGAGATGAGACGTTTCCGCCATAATGATATAGACGATTTAGATCGTGTGTTGAGCAAACTGCCGAAGGACGCTGTGAAGATGGTCGTCATTGATGGCGTTTACAGCATGGGCGGTGACATAGCACCCTTACCGGAAATCGTCAAGATTTGCAAAAAGCACAATGCGCACGTCATGGTAGACGATGCTCATGGCATCGGCGTGACCGGCGGCGGTCGGGGCACATCGCATTACTTTGGCCTTACCGATGATGTTGACCTCATCATGGGCACATTCAGCAAGAGTTTCGCGTCAATCGGCGGTTTTATCGCCGGGAGTGCGGACTTGGTGCATTACATCCAGCATCACGCCCGCGCCTTGATGTTCTCAGCAGCGTTGCCTGCGCCTAACGTGATGGCCGTCCTCAAAGCATTGGACATCATGGAAACCGAGCCGGAGCATATCGAACGCTTGTGGGAAAATGCAGATTACATGCGCGATAACCTCAAAGCACTAGGCTATAACACCGGGAACAGCAATACTCCCATCGTCCCTGTTATCATCGGCGACGATTACCGTACATTGTTCGCATGGCACGCACTCATCAATGAAGGCGTTTATACCAATCCGGTCGGCCCACCTGGGGTACCGCCGAACCAAAGCCTATTGCGTACAAGCTACATGGCGACCCATCGCCGCGAACATCTTGACCGTGCTTTGGAAGCCTTTGAAATCGTCGGGCGCAACTTGGATCTTATCCCAGAACGCCAAATCGAAGACGCTTAACCCCATCAGATCAAGAATCGGGATAGGGTGCGCATCGTTTGATGCGCACCCTTTTTTGTTGTTTAGTCAGCAGCTTCTACATCCCGTGTCTCTGCATCCTTACGGATGGAAAGCAGACGGTGCAGCGGTGACAACACGCTAAAGACAATCGGAACGACGATCAGCGTGAGCAACGTTGAACTGATTGACCCACCAATGACGACCGTACCCAGTTCGGATGCGATAATCGCCCCTTCGGATAAGCCAATCGCCAATGGCGTTAGTGCGATGATCGTCGCCAAAGAAGTCATGAGGATAGGCCGCAAACGTCGCCCACCTGCCTCTACTAACGCATCATGCAGGTTCATACCGCGTTCACGGCGGTTAGAGCGCACCCGGTCGATCAACACAACACCGTTAGCGATCACCAGACCGATCAGCATTAACAGACCGATCAGCGCCGAGATACCCAAGACGCGATCCGCCAGCGTGAGCGCGATCGCCGCGCCGACCGGAGCCACGATAATGCTGAAGACAATCGCCAGCCAGTAGACGAAGGATTGCATAGTCGTCGCTAGGATAATCACCACGATACCGATAGAAAGTACCATTGCAATACCTAAGCTAGCGAAACCTTCTGTCTGGATTTCACTCTCGAAGCCCTGGCTTACGCTGAAGCAACCGCTCGTATCTGTTGCGTCTACTGCGCACAGGCTATCAGCAATTGCCGGGATCGCTTGGATCTCTAAGATGGCCTCCTGCGTCACACCAATGGTATTTTCCGTATTGACCTCCGCGCTATAGGAGAATGCCTCAGCCTGATTTACACGGATGAACACCGTGCTTTCGTCGCCACCCGCATCACCGATGAAGTTACTGTCGGAACGCGCAAGCCCTTCAACACTGTTAATCGTGTCGATGATTTGTTGGTTAACCGCCGCAGTAATCGGCCCAGAAACAACGAGTTCAAACCCACCAAAGCCACCATCAGCCACAGAAGCAGCCGCCACAGTCACGTTATTATTGATCGTGCTACCATCAGAGCAAACAATGTCTGTTGCGCCTTCTAATTCGCCAGTCGTCAATAGGGCGCGTTGTTCTTCTGTATTGGGTGCCGCACTGGATGACGAACACGTATTGAAGATGCGCTTGGCTTCTAGCTCGATCGCCTTCCCAATGCCCTCTAACGTATCTTGTCCAACAGTCAAGCCGATGGTGAGCGATGCCAGATTTTCCGAGACACCACCACCTGTTAACAGCGTTTCAAAGTTGGCACCACCACCACCGACATTCGTCTGAATGGTGCTGACTTGATCGCCATAGGTATCGTTAACCCAAGTTTCCAGTTCGGATACAAGCTCGTTTGTCGTCAAAATGGACGTACCACTGGGCAAACTCACGTTAACAGTCACTTGTGGCTCACCGAAGCTCGGCAAGAAGGCAAATGGCCGTTGGCTAAACAAGAACCCGGCAAACATAAACGAGACGATCGCCAGCACAATGATGAAGATCTTCTGTGCTGGGCCACGCAGCCCCCACTTCAGCAATGGACGATAGAAGTTTGCCACCCAGATGTCGCCATCCTCTGGCATGTCTTCAATGCTGGTGAACAGGTACGCTAGCACCGGGATCACCGTGATCGCCACCATAAATGAGCCTGCCAGTGCATAAGTTACTGCTAGACCGAACGGCAGGAAGAACGCACCAATCAAACCACCCGTCAAGCCAAGCGGCAAGAAGACCGTCACCGCGATTAACGTCGCCGTGAAGATGGCTGCGGATACGTCGCGTGTACCCTGCAAGATGGCCTCTTTCTTGTCGCCGCCTGCTTGCAATTGACGGAAGATGTTCTCTAGCACGACGATCGAGTCGTCAACTACACGCCCAACCGCCACCGTCAAACCGGAAAGCGTCATGATGTTCAGCGTGAGTTGTTCTGGGAAGATCCGCAGAACAAATTCAAAGAAGGCGCTATCCTGTGCCAATGGCGCAATAAGGCCATTCATCGCCGGGGATAGATAGTTCATGCCAGAGAGCGCAATCATGATCGACAGCGGAATACTGACAGCGATTACTAGCGTGGCACGCCATGCCGGGTTCGGCACGTTGCCCGGCCAGAGCAGCACAAACGCCCCCGCCAACACGCCGAAGATCAACAACACACGCACCACAACATCCAACTGAGCGAAGGCATCGCCAAAGCTCACCCCGTCGCCAGTTTGCGACAAAGTCAGCAGGACGAGAATGCCGCCAAACAAGGCGATCATGATCGTCCCCGTGATGCTACGCCCACCACGCGCCCATGACCCACCACTGAGGAAGATCAAGATGATGATGATAGCGAAGATCGCGCCGAGTGTACCCTCACGCGCAACACCGCTGATCGACTCTTCGACGAAGCTCGATTGCTCGAACACCACGCCGATTTCGATGTTTTCGTTTTCTTCGTCAATCTGGTTGAGTAGTTCCTCAACTTCGCCATATGTGGTTACGGTGTTGGCTTCGGCATCTTTAAACACCGTCACGAACAGGCTTGGCTGGTCGTTTGTCCGGGTGATTTGATTATCCGGCTCGAAATCCGGCGCGGCATCGGATGCAAATTCCTGCACATCGTCCGGCAACAGTGCCACTATATTATCACTAAGCAAACCGAGCGCGCGATTGTTCAACTCGCTGAAGAAAGGCTCTTCCCGGTTCAAGATGTAATTGACTGTCGCCGTATCGATGCTGCCGAGTAATTGCGGCGCGAAGGCTTCGCCCTGCGGATTACCAAATAAGCTATTGACCAGCTCCGCACCATTGGGGAACGGGAAGTCATCCGGCAAGCGAAAGAAGTCATCGGCGCTGTCCAACTCGATGTTATAAAAATCACCTAGTTGTCGCCAACCAGGATCAATCGCTGGCGCGTTGGGGTCAGCGGCGGGCACATCGCTAATATATAGGTTCGCCAACTCTGCAAAGGCGGACGCTGTGGGGTCATTTTGAATTGTAATGACATGTTCGGCTTGTTCCACACTTAAGTTTGGCAGTGCTTCAACCTCATCTGCACTCAAGAGATTGAGCGTCTCGGCGGAGAAGTCAAGCAACACATCCGCCTCAAGATTTTGGAAGAAATCCGGTTCAACGTCGATAAAGGCGTTGACTACATCCACTGTTAAGCTGTCCATCAAACGGACAACATAGCTATCAAAATCATCGTTTAACTGCGCGGTAGCGATGCGATTAAGCACATTAGAGGGCAATCCCGCTTCGTCAAGTGCGAGTAATTCGCTGACCGTATAGCCATTGGTCGCATTGCTACGTGTGCCCGGCGTTTGACTCAGGAGGGTGTTCCATACATCCGGCAACGTGGCATCAACAATCGCTGCTACATCATCACTGAGCAAATCACGCGCATCAGCGGGTAAACTACTCAGCAATGCCGGGTCTTGCTCCATGAGATACTCAGCAGCATCAAGCGGAATATTCCCCAGTAAGCCATCTGCTAGGAAAGCGGCTTGCTCATTATTGAGCAATTGATTGGCGAGATCGCTAAATGCAAACGGTAAATTCAGCAGATCGTCGGCTGTATCTAGCGTGATAGCAACGCCAGCTTGCTCGCTCAAGAGATTGGCGACTAACGCCCACTGCGGGTTCAAGGCGGGGCCGTCGTCAGTGTCTTCCATAGCTGGCTGCGCAGGCTCAGTTTCGTCGCCCTCTTCCTCATTGGCTTCAGCCGTCGTTGTATCCTCTTCTATGTCAATTTCTCCGGTGACGAAAACGCTAAACGTCCCTAACGGAATATCCGAGAAGCTAAAGGTAATCAACTGCGGCGGTTGGATGCGCCATTGCCCCGGCAATTCAACCGGGACGCGATTAACTGTCTCCCCGTTCTCGCCGCCGACTTCCGGCGCGACCAAGCGTGTCGCCACGCTATCGCGGGTGAAGGCATCCAGATTATTCAAAAATTCCGGTTGCTCGACCAGATAGGCGAAAACGTCATCCGGCAAGGCCAAGACATGATCGGCGTTAAAGTAACCCACCATTGATGAGTCAAGCGCCATCATGCGCTGGACATCATCAACGGTCAAATCGTTTGTCATCCCCAGGGAACCGATGATTTCCCCATTCTCGAAGAAGTCGTTGAGATTACCAGCGACCGATTGCGTCACCGTGCCAATTTCGATTAAGTCACTCGCATTGAAGAAAAATGTCGGTGTGTCGTCACCTTCGGCAACTTGCCACCGCTCCGGCAAGGCCGGGGGCGCATCAATAGCAATGTTCGGTATATCAACCGAAACCGTACTTAAAGCATCAACGGCGCTTTGATCGCGCTCGCTGATTCCATCCACCCGCACAGAGACGATATTCCAGACATCCGGCGACAAGCGCAGCAACAGACTTTCTTGTGTCTGTTCGGTCTCTTCTTCGCTGGCGGCTTCAGTCTCGCTTGGTAATTGTTGCCCACCTGCCACGTCAATATTCACAACTTCAGGGATCGCGTCAATCTGTGGCACGACCTCTTTATCAACGAGGCGTTGTAGCGCATTAGCGGAAGACTGGGCTTCTTCTTGCGTCTGTGCAAGGTAAGCTAGAACTTGTGCAATTGTTTCATTACTCAGTGCATCCCATACTTCCGGCGCAAGCTGAAAGAGAAAATTGGAGTCATTTTCCGCAAGATAAATGAGCACAGCAGCATCTAAATCCGCGAAATAGGGCGTTACATCATCCACGCGAAGCTCACGACGCGGCAACCATACATCATTAATGGCCTCACGAATACTCGCTTGTACGGCTTCTTGATCTTGCCCGAAGTCGTTAAACGCGGTGATAAACGCGCCAAAGGTCGCTTGTGTTTCTGACGTGACGTTGATAATTTCGTCAATTTCGCTAAGACGCGATTCTAATGGCTTGGTGACGATCTCAAGCACCTGATCGCCCGTCATGCCGGACGTTTGCGCAAGGATGATCGTCTGCGGCACGTCAATTGGCGGGAGTAGCTCTTGGTTTAAGCGCGTCCAAGAGAACGCCCCCAAGGTCAACAGCAACACCACCAAAACGATCGTCACTGCGCGAAAGCGCAATGCCAATCGCGTGATATTGTTAAAGATGAATTTCATCGCCGAGTCTGCTCCTGGAGATGTATTAGGACAAAGTTGTCAAAATCTAGTTTAAAGGGAAGCATGGCCGTTTTATTTTGGTTTGCCGTCGCTCATTATACACCCGGAATGGCATTTATGCGGTAGGCGATATAACCCATGCTTAACAAGCGTTAACTAAGCAAAGGATAGGAGCATATTGGAGAATTGTCAACAGGGGAAAGTGAAATTTTTATCAAATGATAAAAGTCCCCGCGTGGCGAGGACTTTTGCTGATCTTAACGGTAGGTGTCGCTACTGTAAACATAGACATTGGGGCCTTCTGGCTCGACATCTGCCGATGTCATGGACCCCATTTCTTCCGCCACCCAGCGGTACAGCCAATGGGCATCGGTAATGGACAAATTCACACAGCCATGACTCCGACGGTATCCTAGGCCATCATGCCAGTAAGCGCCGTGTAAGGCCCGGCCTTCGTCAAAGAACATCGTCCAGGGGACTTCCTCAATAAAGTAGAAATCGTCACCGACTACGCCCCAACTCATATTGCGGCGTTGCTGGCGGAAGTAGATGTTAAAAACACCTTCGTATGTCGGCCAGCGGGGTAAGCCCGTCGCTATCAGCGTAGCAAATATCGGCTCATCACCATCAAAAACCGTGAGCACTTGCTCATATAAGTCAATGCTCATCCAGCGATCCGTCGTCACCCCTTCCGGGCGCTCAATGGGTAGCACCTTCGCTACACTCGTCTGAACCACCCACGCATCCGCGCCAATTTGATACCAACGCCAGCCGTCTATATCCACACTTTCGTAAATGTGCACCAACGTATAGCGCCAAATGATGTCACGGGTTTCGTCTGGTGTGCCGCCCGGCTCCGCGCTTGGATACGAGTTCACCAACATCCACGCCGCCATATAGTCCGGGTAATCACCATCCAGGAAGACACCTGTAAATTGTGACAAACCATTGTTAGCATAAGTCAATTGATCCGCAGGCACCCACTCATTGGGGTTAATCTGCACCCAACCATCTTGTGCGCCGCCATAGGTTGTCACAAAGTTAAAGCCGGGGTCTAATGTACGCACCAAATTACCATTCGGCGCATCATAGACGGTCATTTCGCCATTGACGCGCATATAAGTGCGGTCATTGAGCAAGTCTTCATTCACTGTAAGCTGTTCATAATCCGGCGGTTGCCATGCGGCGATCTGCGCGGCACTCATCCCATAGCGGATAGGCTCTGCACATACATCACCACAATCTTGCTCACCGGCGTATACGACACTTGCTGTCAAAGTCAAACATAAGAAAATCAATAGTCTACGCATCATATCCCTCTTAACGGTAATCACCACTGCTGTAAACATGGACGGATGCCCCAGCTTCGCCATTCCACTCTGGCGCAGCCCATTCATACAGCCAGTGCGCATCAATAATCGACAAATTCACACAGCCATGACTATGACGATAACCAAAGCTATTGTGCCAGTATGTACCATGCAGCGCAATTGCACGGTCAAAATACAGCGTGTACGGCACATCTTCCAGATAGTAAAAGTCAGATTGCCCCTCAGAGCCACTCATGGATGTGCTATCCAAAGGCAACCAGACGTTAAACACGCCTTCACGGGTTGCCCATTGCGGCAAACCGGAAGAAACCAGTGTCGCAAAAACAGGCCGATCGCCTTCATATGCAATGGCGACTTGTTCGTACAAGTCAATGCTCACCCAGCGATTGGTCGTTATGCCCTCTGGACGGCCAGCAGGTAAAATCTTGGCGACGTTAGTCTGCTTGACCCACTGACTAACGCCAACCTGATACCAGCGCCAGCCATCAATCACCACGCTCGAATAAATATTGACGAGTTGATAGCGATTAAGTATCGGTTGCGTTGCCGCAGCCACATAGCCCGGTCGCTCACTACCGCGAATATTGACCAGCATCCATGCGACTGTATAAGGTGTGCCGTCTTCTGGCAATAATACACCGTTAAAGCCGGAGGGGTAAATTTCTCCGCTCAGTTTATCCTCACTGATCCATCGGTCAACGCCAATTTGGGCGAAGCCGTCTTTAAATTGCCACACAGACACATAATTATACCCTGCATCCAGCGTTTCGACTGCAGCACCGTTGGGCGCGTCGTAAATTTCTGCGGCTTCCAACACACGGCGATAGGTGTATTGGCTCAACAGATTATAATCCACCCCTAACGGCGTAACGTTAGGCGCAGGGAAAGCGTTGATCTGATCGGCAGGTAGCCCCACCGGTGGAGGCTGTTGATCTTGCGCAAAAGCCGGAACAGCAGCCATTAAAATAGCAATTAAAATAAATAATCGCTTCATAAGTCGTCTCTCCTGTACACATTGATGTATACTTACGGTAGCACTTTTGTACCGCATAGAACAACAAGGGTTAGCCTACGCCAACCTGACGGTTGCCATGCGCAAGCAATTTAAAGCACAATTTGAGAAATCCGATATACTTAACAGATGACCATATAAAATGAGGGGCAAGCGGTTGCTCGTCTAAAAACAGATCAAAGAAAGGTCGCATTATGAAGTTTCGTACCACGGCATTTATGCTCATAATCCTCGTTTTAGCGTCGATGCTCGCTACATTTAGCGTCGCCGCACAAGATATTGTTGAAGATGAGCAACGGGCGGAGTTCCAACCGCCTATTCTGGTCGTCAACACCAGTTTCTTAAACGTCCGCACCGGGCCAAGCTCGGCCTACCCCATCATGCTGACCGTCGTTGGCGGTACAGAGTTCCCGGCTTTGGGGATCGCCAGTGATGGCATTTGGTATCAAGTCTCGACAGTAGTCGGCCTTGGTTGGATTGACTCCTCCTTTGCCATTGCACGCGGGAACTTTACCAACGTGCCCTTCGTAGAAGCGCCCGAACTCGGCGTGATCGACTTCGACGCGATGGAGGACATGGGCACAACAACCAGTAGTGATGATAGCATCGCTCAGCGGTCGTTTAACGCTGGGCAACAATGGGGGATTTCCATCGTCACCGATCATGTCACTTTTGATAGCCCAACGATCAATGCTAATCCAGTCGGCACGGTTATCTCCGGGGACGAACGCATTCTCCCGATCCTCAGTGCCGCAACTGGCGATGGGATTACCTGGTATCAGACCGATATTCCTTCCATCGGCATCGCATGGGTTGAAGGGCCAAAGTCACTATTACGGCCATATGCTTGCGACAGCACCGCCATTGTGACGAACGTCCCCGTGCGTTTATCTGCTGGCCCAGATGGATCCGGCACAGCCGTTGGCTTTGAGTTAGATCAAGGGCAAGAGGCTTATGTCGTCAATGCAGCTGATGGCGTTTATCAAATCGCGCTCTTTGACGGTGCAACCGGTTGGGTGCGCCAAGATAGTGTAAGCATTCGTGACACCGAACCGGCAGCCGAGGTTTGCGCAGGGAACTTTAACACCAATGGCATACCCGTTGACCAAGGTGGCGGCAGCCTCCCTGGGGAAGAAGTCCAAGACGCACCGCTCCCGCAACTGCGTAGCCCAGCCCAAGCGATTATCAACACGGGTTTCCTCAATATTCGCAGCGGTGCGGGTTCACAGTATAGCATCGTAGCGACCGTGCCCGGCGGCACCACGCTTGACATCACAGGTTTTGCGCCGGATGGTGTGTGGTATCGTGTGCGTGGCACCTTCGGCACAGGCTGGCTTAACAGCGAGTTCATCATCTTCCGGGGTAATGGTAGCGCCATCCCAGTTATCGAAGATGTGGCCGGGTCATTAGTGCGCCCGCTAGCTAGCATCACCAACGCCGTCACCCTTTACGCCGCGCCGAATAGCAATGCAGGCATTCTCTCGACGCTTTCCGGTCCGATTGAACTGGATATTGTCGCCCGTACCAGTGCCGCAGATTGGGTACAACTCAACGCTGCCGCAGGTTTCGGTTGGGTGCGTACCGCCGAGATTACCATCAGCGGCGACATCGCCGTAATCCCGGTTGCTGGTGGATAGATCATCCGTTTTTTAAACGTGCTTCAGGGTGTACCTGTTGGTACACCCTGTTTTTTTTGGCAATATACAATAGAGTAAACAGTTATAAGTTTTTAGTAAACAGATTCGATCAGTACGATCACAAGGTAGCGTGGGTAGGTCTTTATTGTCGTCAACGACCACCCGCTTCAGCGGGTGGCTTGCGGGAAACCGTAAGCCCATGTTGACCAGCCTCAGCCATGCCGAAGGGCAAGGGCTACGTTACGGGCGAATACATAGGC
>DAOTTT010000088.1:0-12745 GCA_034437635.1 Anaerolineae bacterium
CGGGTCATCACCTCCGCGCCGACGGTGGCCGGGGGTATCATGACCCATGCCGGTGATGGACATCGAGCGTCTAAAGAGCAACTCCAAAGCAAATGGAAAGAAGAAACACCCAAACTCCGTAAAAAGCTGGAAAGCAAGTTAGGGCGCGACACTGTGCAACGCAACGCGCCCCATCTCTACAACGGAGACTCTTAAGCCATGTCGAACGCCATTTCATTTGATCGCGCCGCCGACTTTTACGACCAAACACGGGGCTTCCCGCCGGGGATAACCCCCAAAGCCGCCGCGCTCATCGCCCAGGCGGGCGCACTCACCGCAACGAGCCGCGTGTTGGAAATCGGCATCGGCACCGGGCGCGTTGCACTACCACTCGCTGCACATACCGGCGGGCGCGTTCATGGTGTGGATATTTCGCACAAGATGATGGTGCAAATTTTCGCCAAAGATGGCGGCGATGTCATTCCTATTCAAGCGGATGCCGCCTGTCTCCCGTATGCGAACAACAGCATTAATGCGTTGCTCGCCGTGCATATCTTCCACCTCTTGCCGGATTTCACCCCGGTGGAACGCGAAATGCGGCGCATACTTAAACCGGATGGCGTTCTGCTCCAGTGCTGGAACACCAACGATAGCACATTGAAAGAAGCCCGCCGCCTAGCCGATGCCGCCAACAATTCATCGCGCAGCAACCGCTGGACGCAAGCCACACAATACATGGAGCAGGTCGGCTGGCGTAAAACACAGGATGACCTACACATGCCCTTTGTCATGCAGCAGACACCGCAGCAGGTGCTAGATGGCTTCAGTCAGCGCAAGTGGTCGTCTACGTGGGAACTAAGCGACGAAGACTTAGCACGCGGCGTTCAAGCCATGCGCGATTATCTCACTGAACGCTATGATGATCTCAACACGCCCGTAGACATCCATAACGATTTTTACGTGAGCGTCTACCGTCAGACATAAGACTATGCGCATTGTCCCCATCGCTGACCTCGATATGCGGCAGTTTACACAAGCCTACAACGCCGCCTATAGCGATTATCTGGTGCCCGTCTACGCCACACAGCAATCTCTCTCTAGTCTACGTCAGCGCGTAGATATTGACTTCACGGCTTCCGTCGCCACATTAGATCACGCCGATAAAATTTGTGGGTTTGGTCTTTTAGGAAGGCGCGATCAACGCGCTTGGGTGAGTAGTGTCGCCGTGTTAAGCGCCTATCGGCGGCAGGGCATCGCCCGAAAAATGATGCATCAGCTTGAACAAAACGCACTGACTAACGGCTGCACACACATCCAGCTAGAAGTCCATCAAAATAATGCACCTGCCATCGCGCTCTACGAACAGTTGGGCTACCATACCCACCGCGATACATTGACTGTAGACCGCGAAACGCCGCCACCGCACACCGTCGCCGCGACGATCCACACCCACCACACCACCGATTTAATACGCCACTTCGACACCATGCACCCCGTGCGCCCGCCCTGGCAACGCGAGAAAAGCAGTCTCGCGCAAATGGCGATGAACTTACGCGGGTGGGCTGTAGGCGATCCCATCACGGCGTATATCATCGGCACGCTGTGGGATGGCATCATTCACCTGTATGATGCGGCATTTGCACAGACGCACGCCCAAGATTTAGCCGATCTCATCGGCACGCTGTACAATCAAAATCCTGATGCGCTTTGCCGCATGATGCACTTAGGCGAGGATGAACCCGCGTGGAACGTCTTACTATCGCTCGGATTTGAGGTCGTCAGCCGTGAGCATGAGATGATTAAGCCGCTAACGGGATAATCGCCGCCGGGTCAACTGCGAGATTGACCGTAGCGCCTACATCCGGCGCGGCATGGTTGACATGCAGTATAAGCGTAGCGCCATCATCCAGCCCCACCTTGAGCCGATACGCCCGTCCCTGATACACGCGCTCAACAACCCGCCCCACAATCTCACCATTTTCGGCCAAACGCACATCATCAGGATGCAGCAGCACGGCCTCCGCTTGAGGCACATTAGATAAGCGGGCAATCACCGGATGTGACATCGAGAAAATGTTATTCAAGCCCAAAAATTGCGCGACGAAAACCGTTTCCGGTCGGCGGTACAGCACATCCGGCGGGGCGATCTGTTCAATCACCCCGGCATTCATCACAGCAACCCGATCACTAATCGCAAAGGCTTCTTGCTGATCGTGCGTCACATAGAGCGCCGTCAACCCCACCGATTTGATAATCGTGCGCAAATCGACCATCAGGCGATCTTTGAGCGCCGCGTCCAACGCGCCCAACGGTTCATCAAGCATTAACAAGCGCGGATTAGGCGCAAGGCTCCGGGCTAAAGCCACCCGTTGCTGCTCCCCGCCGGAAAGCTGCGCCACGTCGCGCTCACCATACCCCGCCAAACCGACTAAAGACAACATCGCCTCTACGCGCTCAGCTTGTTGTGCACGGGGCAAGCGTTGCATCTTCAGGCCAAAGCGTACATTATCCGCGACGGTCATATGCGGGAACAACGCGAACGCCTGGAACATCAAACCAAAGCCGCGTGCATGGACGGGCACAGCCTGCATAGACTGTCCGTGAATACGGATGTCACCGCCTTGTATCGGCTCCAGGCCAGCGACTGCCCGTAATAGCGTCGTCTTGCCACAACCACTCGGCCCAAGCAAGGTGACGATTTCACCTTGTGCGACGGTTAAATCCACACCATGCAAGACCGCTGCACCTTCATAGGCCACGCCCACCGCTTCGATTGATAACATCAAAATTCCCCTATTCCTGCCGTGCGCAAACGCTCTATCAACAAGAAGCTCACTGCACATACCGCCATCAAGATGACGCTCATCGCGTAGGCTTCGCCGCTCGTCCCAGCACGGCCAAGCAAGATATTCACCGCTAAAGGTATGGTCGTGGCATCACTGCGGGCGACGAAGATCGACGCGCCAAACTCGCCCATGCTGACCGTAAAGGCGAATGTCGCACCCACCAATATCCCCCGGCTGATGAGCGGTAATTCAATGCGCAGACCGCGCTGCCAGGGCGAAGCCCCCAACACCATCGCCGCCTCTTGCACCTGTGGCGGGATGCTCCGCAATGCCGGCAGCACACTCCGCACGACAAAGGGCAAAGCGACCAACGTATGCGCCAACGGGATTAAAAGCGTCGATGAGCGTAAATCCCAATCGGCATCAATATCTAAGCCTATCAGGTCGTTTAAAGCCATGCGCACGCCGTCAAAATCCATCGCGATGATATAGCCAAAACCCAGCGTAACCGCGCTTGTCGCCAGCGGCAGCATAAACAACGGATCCAGCCAGCGCCGCCCCTCCCGGCTAATGAGATAGGCGGTAATCACGCCGAAGAACACGGCCAAGCCCGTTGTAAAGAGCGCAAAACGTAGGGAATTACCGATCACCACAAGCGGCGGCGCGTTTATCATCTCGGAGAGGCGCAAGCGTAAACGACCAATCGGCTGATCTTGCAATAGATTGGCGTAATGTTGGGTAAGATCGCCGCCAAAATCCAAGGAGCGCCAGACCAAAGCCAGCAAAGGCGCGAACAAAATCAACACCATCACCAGCAACACCCCGCCGACAACGGCACGTTCTAAGGCTGTGCGCGGACGGCGTTCCACCTGTACCGCACTCTGCAAATCCACACGGATGTTACGCTGTAGGCGCGTGTAAACCACCATCATCAGGAACATCACACCAATCTGCACGAGCGACAAGGCCGCCGCCAACGGCAAGCCATCCGGCGGACCAATAACTTGTGCTTGGTAGTAAATTTCAACTTCTAGCGTGGCGAATTCCAAGCCGCCCAAGATCAGCACAACGCCGAAGCTAGTAAACGTGAAGATAAACACCAGCAACGCCGCCGCCGTCAACGCCGGGCGCAGCATCGGCAAGCGCACATCACGCCACAAGCGCCACCCGTCCGCGCCGAGTACCCGCGCCGCGTCGTCCATCGCCGGGCTTTGATTCGTCCAATATCCGGCGATCATGCGTAAGGCAATCGCATAGTTGTAGAATACATGCGCGATGAGGACGGCTGTCAATGTGCGCTCAAGCTCTAGCGGCGGGGTCTCCAAGCGCAATAGCCACATCAAGCCGACGTTGGCCGCGCCATCCGGCCAGATCAACGCACGGAAGGCCGCCGCGACGACAACCGTCGGCAGCACAAACGGCAGCGTCGCCAGCGCCAACAACGTACTTTTGCCGATAAAGCGAAACCGCGTGAAAACATACGCGCTAGGGATCGCCAAGAGCAGCGTCAACGCCGTAGACAGCAATGCTTGCCCAAACGTAAAAACCAACGTATCACGATAATACGCTGAGGTGATGATCTCCCAAAAGCTGCCCAATTCCAAAACACCCATTGGGCGCAAGCTCCGGTCGAAGATCACGCCCAGTGGATAGAAGAAAAACAGCACCAGGAAGATCAGCGGCAGGCTATACAGCCCATATCTTACCGCAGTACGGTCTCCGTCCACGCTTGGATCCAATCATCACGATTTTCATCAATGGCAGCATAATCTAGGGTGACGGGTGTCTCTGGCACGCTCACCATATCTTGGAACAGTTGCGGCAGTTCGGCATTTTCGTTAACCGGGTAGACAAACATGCTCAAGGGTAAAGACTGTTGGAAGTCCTCTGCAATCAAAAAGTCAATGAATTGCTGTGCGGCTTCTTCGTTCTCCGTCCCGGCCAATATACCCGCGAATTCGATCTGCCGGAAGCATGTTTCATCAGCGATGATTGCACCGCTAGGCGCGTCTTCGATCTCAATTTCACGGAACAACACTTCAACCGGGGGACTACTGGCATAGCTCACCACCAGCGGGCGCTGACCGCCTTCTTCCGCAACGGTAAATTCGCCATAATAGGCTTCCGTCCAACCGGGAACGACCAGTAGATCATTCTCAACCAATTCTGCCCAATAATCCAAGTAGGTATAGTCGCCCTCATCGCCAAATACAGCGATGGTCGCCAGCAAGAACGCCAGCCCCGGCGATGAAGTCGCCGGATTTTGCACGACGAGCAATCCTTCATATGCTGGATCCGTCAAATCTTGCAGGCTTTGCGGCACAGGCACATCGTTTTCTTCAAAATACGTCACGTCATAATTCAAGCAGACATCACCAAACGTCACCGGGGTAACGCGGTTTTCTTCCGCATCCAGTTGAAAGTCTTCCGGGATCGCGTCTAAGCCTTGGGCGGCATACGACGTGAATAAATCAGCGTTCAACGCCCGGCTGAGGAAGGTGTTATCAACCCCATACATCACATCGCCCAAGGGGTTATCTTGCGTTAAAATCGCCTGGTTGACCATCACGCCAGCATCCGCCAAGCGCACAATTTCCAGCGTGATGCCGGTCTCTTGCTCGAATGCCTCGCGCACATCCGTATCAATTACAAAGCTATCATAGGTGACAACCGTCAGCGTCGTGTCGTCGTCTTCGTCCTGCGCGGTTACAGGCATCGCCAATATCAATAGTAACAACAGTATCAATCGCATCGTAAACTCCTTTTCATCAAAACAAAAAAACCACCCCTGATGTCGTAGAGGTGGCGGAAAAGCCGAAGGACTGTTCATACACTCCCTACGCCAGCATGACCTGGATCAGGTTCAAGGGTCGGTGCGGCGCTACGCACCCTCTCAGCCCGTTTGCACGGACTCCCCTGTATTATGTTTGTTAGAGAATCATAACGGAGTCGGACACGCTCCGCAAGGGGGATTTAGGAAAGGTTCTGCCAAAAGGCAAGTTTATTCCCAACAGGATCAGTGAAGACGGCCAACGCCCCCATTGTGCCGATGTCCATGCGCGGCGCGATGATTGTGCCGCCGAGTGCTTCCACCCGCTTCAGGTCAGCGTCAATGTCATCACTATGCAGATACATCAGCACGTCACCGGGTTTGTTATGCGCGTTGACTGGGCTAAAGCCGCCGCCAACATTACCGGTTGCGATGGATGTGTAATCAAATTCGGCATCCGTCTGGAATTCCCAACCGCATAAATCACGATAAAAAGCGGTCGATTGGTCTTTGTCGGTCATCGGGATTTCAAAGTGAACAATAGCGCGTTTTTCCATGTTGAGTTCTCCTTTATTAGAACAAGTGAGCGATAACACCAGGATAGCTCATTTGTTCTTTCAAAGTCAAGTTACAATATTGAAACACCCGTTCTACTCTGAAATATAGGCGCTGAAGTTACCCGCATTACACGCTTCGACATAGTCCATGATGTATAAACCGTCCAAGGGATACAGCGGATAACACGCGGTCGGCCATGCCCCACGCGGCGCTAATGCGACGACATCCACGCCAGGGTACGGGATAACCGTCACATCTGACGATTTTTTCACTTGGTCTACCAGCGTTTCCACCGTACAGATGACCTTATCCGCCGCATAGACCAATTCCAAGTCAATGCCAAGGTTGTTGTTGATAGTCACATTGCCGTTCGCATCAGCGGCCAAACCATGTAAAATCAGTACGTCTACCGCTATTGCAGGGAACGCCATCAGTTTCTCATCGCTGTAAGGGTCTTGGATCGTCTTCACATCGGGGCGTAAGCGGGGTAAATCCGTGCCAACCCACGCGGTAGACGGCATAAAGCCCACGCCGCTAGTCTGTGCGCGTAAACCACACACGATGCTGGCTTCGGTCTCCTCAATAATCGTTAGTTTTCCCGCTTGCACCATCTGCGTGAACATCGGCGCAAGGCCGAACGCCTCTAAGCCCATATATACCGAGCGCACCGCCTTGACACAGCCCGCGCCAATGAGCATATCTGTCTCAATACCAGCCGCAAAGTTAAGAACCGTAAGATCACGCGGGGGCGTTGCCCGTTGGATCAACGCCCGGATAAAAGCGACAGGCCGCCGATACAGCGTAAACCCACCAATGGCGATCGTCATACCCTCGTTGATGTGTTCGACGGCCTCTTGCAACGTCACCAGCATGGGACTATTCCGTTAAGCGCCAAGTACGCAGCACTTCCGCCACGCTCCAGGCTTGCGCCGCCGCCCCACGCGGCGTAAACGGCGCGTCCGCGTCGAAGATTTCCGCGAGATTGCCTACACATTGTTGATTCAAGTGGGTTTCAAACGCCGCCAAATAAGACCGGGCTAAGGCTTTATCGCCGTAAACGCGCAAATGAGCCTCTACAAACGCGCCGATCACCCAGCCCCATGTCGTACCCTGATGATAAGCGACATCCCGCGCTAACAAACTCCCGCCATAAAGCGGCACGTAGTCGTCTTCGTGCGGAGCCAAGCTGCGCATACCATGCGGCGTGAACAAGTGCTGTGCGCAGACATCGACAACGGCTTGAGCGCGGTCGCCTGTCAGCACGGGGTAATGCAGCGACACCGCAAACAATTGATTCGGACGCAGTACCGGATCATCGCCTAAAGGCGTATCCAACACGTCGAAGCAATAACCGCGTGCGGCGTTCCAATAACGATCAAAACTTGTATAGACTTGATCGGCTTGTGTTTGATACGGCACGGGGTCTTCACCAAGCAGATCAGCAAAAGCGGCCATGCTGCGCAGCGCGTTATACCACAGCGCGTTAATCTCCACAGGCTTACCGATACGCGGCGTTACGACCCATCCATCGACTTTGGCATCCATCCAGGTGAGTTGTACGCCCTGCACCCCACCCCGCAGCAACCCATCAACAGGATCGACTTGAATATCATAGTAAGTGCCCTTATGGTGCCAATCGACAATATCCTGCAATACCGGGAACAAGTCGCGGATTAAAGCATCGTCGTTGGTGGCTGCATGGTAAGCACGGATCGCCTCAAAATACCAGAGCGTCGCGTCAATGGTGTTGTACTCCGGCGTATCGCCGTAATCCGGGAAGCGGTTGGGCAACATGCCCTGCTCGACAAACTGAGCAAACGTGCGTAAGATCGTCGCGCCTTCGTCCGCCCGGCCTGTGCTGAGGGTCAAACCGGGTAAGGCGATCATGGTATCGCGCCCCCAATCCCCAAACCAATGATACCCGGCGATGACGCTGCGGCCATCGGGGTTATCCGCTGCTTGGCGCTTGACGATAAACTGATCCGCAGCCAACGGGAGATGTTGCACCCATGCCGGCGCAGCATCAGGGAGTGCGGCCTTTTGCTTGAGCACCCCTTCCCGCAGATGCACAGCCGTCAGCACAGCGTCGGCATCAGTGCTTGCGTCCGGCTCCGTGCTGAAGACCAGCGTCATCGTCTGCCCGGCGTGCAGTTGCGCCGTAAATTGCGCCACATACAGATGATCGTCAACCTCATCTTGCTCACGGTAGGCTTCTACCGCCATATGATACCCCCGCATCCAGCGTTGATGCGGTGTGCAAGTCGTGTTTGCTTCACAGCGACGCAAGTAGAACGGCGTGTGATCGTCACCCGCAACGCGCACCCCATCATCAAGCGCCGTTACGTTGAGCGCCAGCTTATCCGCATCAGTATTTCCATGAAAATCACGATGATTGACCAATGCCCGCAGTAATAAATCCAGCGGCAACGACCCACGCACCAGGGTATATTGTACATAGGTGGTATTCTCGCCGTAGGTCATCCATACGCGCTTTTCCAGCAGAGCATCCGCGATGGTGTATTTCCAGGTGGGCACGGTGCCATCAATCGTAAAGCGGTTGATATGCTGATAGCCTTCCGGCGTGAGGGTACCCGGCGCGTCGATCATGTGATGGCTGTATAGTGGGTACGGTTGGCCGTTATACGTCGCGGTCGCATCCACAGAAGCGACTAACATCGTGCGACCTAGCGGCGGATTTAACGCCGCCACCAACACCCCATGATAGCGACGCGTCAACGCCCCGGCCACCGTGCCGGATGCAAACCCACCAATGCCGTTCGTCACCAGCCATTCGCGCTCCGCTGATAAAGTCGGGTGATCGCAAACCCCACGTCCAAAACCGATCATAGCTCGCCTTTCTCTAGTTTTTCGCGGTCAGCTTTACGCAAGCCTTTGACGACCAACGCATAAGAATTATCAATCATCTCGTAAATTTCATCATCGGCCAGCAAAGCATCATCACAGACAACTGTATTCCAATGACGCTTATTCATGTGATACCCCGGCAGTACGGAATCAGGATAAGTACGGCGCAGGATTTCCGCCAATGCCGGATCACACTTTAAATTCACCGTCAGCGGCGACTCGCTTGGATCAACCCCGGTGAGTGCAAAGAGCTTGCCCATCACTTTGAAAACCAACGTATCAGGGCCAAAAGGCAAATCCTGCACAGCGCCTTTTTTCGTCATGCAATAATCGACCAACGCTTGATAATCCATAAGTGTTTACTCCGCAACCTGCCATTCGTCAATCGTCAAGAAGCGATCCGCCGCGTCGCTTAATAAGCCTAACTGCACGCCAGAAACTCGCGGACTCATCGCGTAAGTATACAGCGGGTAGTAAAGCGGAATAGCGATAGCCTGCTCAATGAACAGCCGTTGGAAGTTGGTATAGTGCGCTAAACGGTTGATGCCGTTCGGGTCACGCCGGGCAAGCTCCAGGGCTTGACTAAGCGATGTGCTATTCACGCCGCCATAATTCCGGCCATCGGGGTATTGCCCCTGATGCCAGAACGCATATACATCTGGGTCGGCACTGCCCGCGTTAGAAAATTCCACCAAGGCTGCGTCAAAATCCCCGGAGCGCAGACGCGCCGTATACGTCTGCAAGTCCACCGCTTCAACGGTTGCATTCACGCCTAGCGGTTGCCACTGCGCCGCAATCTCGTTGACCATCGCCACCAAGGACGCATCCCCTAGCGTGAGAACGCTAAATTCTATCGTTTGCGCGTCGTCTTCCGTCAGCCGATCTAACACGGTGTCCATATTGCTACGGGCGCGGTCTGGGTTATAAACCCATGTCATCCCCAAAGACTCACCATAGTTATACGCCCAGTTCAACGGCGAGAAGACGCTATCTGCCCGCACCGCTTTATCAAACAAGTTGCGCTCCACCAAAGACGAGCGATCCAAGCCTTCGGCTAATGCGCCACGCACCCGCACATCACGGAAGAACGCCGGGGCATCGTCCGACCAGTTGAAGATCAACACGCCAACTGATGGCGCGAATGTCTGATAAATCGTCAAGCCGGGCGTTTGTTGCAGAGTAGGCCGTTCGCCGACGTTACGCGCCGCGTAACCGTCGATTTCGCCGACGGATAAAGCCGCCGTCAAATTATCCAGATCGTCAAATAAACGGAAGATGACGCGCTCAATGGCATATTGGGTCGCCACCTCCGGGCGGATGCGAAAGTTAGGACTCACGCGCAAGACCACCTCACGAATACGGCCATCTTCCACGCCAATAGCCCCCAGTTGATACGCACCAGTGCCCACCGGCGACAAATTAAACGGGTGACTGGCTAAAGTCGCGCCTGTCGTCCCGCGTAGCGCGTGCTCCGGCAAGATGCCAATACGCAAGACATCCGGGAAGCTCGCCAACGGTTGCGCCAAGCGAAAGCGAATGAGGTAATTATTGATCGGTTGCACTTCTACTGTACGCCAGAACAGATGCAACGCCTCATCAGCAGGGAAATTCGCATCTTGCATCAACGAAATAGTAAAAATCACATCATCCACGTCGAAGCCTTCGCCATCGTGCCATAGCACATCCTCACGTAGCTTGAAGACATATTCGTAACCATCCCGCGAGACCGTCCAAGACTCCGCCAATAAAGGCATCGGTTCGCCGTAAGCGTTGATCGTCGTTAAGCCCTCGAACATCAACGCGGTGATGGCCTCATCAACCGGGTTTAGCGATGCCAAGAGCGGATTCAAGCGGCTCACCTGGCCGATCAACCCTTCGGTATATGTTGGCACACCATCATCTTGTGCATAACTAACGCCAACCCCTAAGAGCAAAACGACAATGAGCCATCGCATTTTCTGGAGCATCACGCCCTCCTTAAACACAAACAGGTGCTTTGCAAAGGGCAAAACACCTGTCTTGAAGCTAACGCAATAGATTTCTAAGAATAGTAGATTGCGGAAAAGATGCAGATAATCATAAAGATAATCGCCAAGCTGACTGTAATCTGAAACAGGGTCTTTTCCAGGCCGCGCCGGGTACGAGCAATGCCGCCACCGCCAGCGTCGCCACCCATTAAACTACCCAAGCTACCGCCCCGCACTTGCATCATAATCAAGCCAATGAGCAGAACAGATAACGCAATCGACGCGATTTGAAATGCAACCGCCATCGGGAATACTCCTCAACATGACCAACAAAGTGATGCGAGTATATCATGCTCCCCGGCGATTGCAAACCCACGCTTACCCTATTCGGCCTCGGTCGCATCTGCCGGGGTGATGCCCACTTGGTCAAGCAGATAATCCACCGCCGCTTGTAACTGAATGTCACCCTCACGTTCAAAATCGAAGTCTTCCGGGATTTGCACGACGACATCCGGCGTAACGCCCACTTCAGCAATTGAATTGCGCCCCGGGGTCAGCCAACGGGCAATCGTCATGCGCAACCCACCACCATTAGAAAGCTGCTGGATCGTCTGCACAGTACCTTTACCAAACGTCGTATCACCCACGATGACTGCCGTCTTTGTATCCTGCAACGCTCCGGCAAACAGTTCCGACGCACTCGCACTACCCTGATTGACCAACACGACAATCGGCACATCAATGCCGTAGAATGTACCGTCTGCCGCGAAGATTTCTTCGCGGCCATCGCCAAATTCTTCATACAAAATCACACCATCGTCCAAGAAGGCGCTGGTGACTTCAATCGCACTGGTGAGCAACCCGCCGGGGTTGCCGCGCAAGTCAAAGACCAGGCCGTTTAAATTGTTGACATCAATCGTATCCAGCGCCTCATCGAGTTGCTCACGGGAGCGTTGGTTAAAGTCCGCCATGTAAACATAGCCGATCTGGTTATCCAGCACCTCGTATTCCACTGTCGGGATTTCAAAGCGATCACGAACGATGGCAATATCAACCAATTCTTCGCCTCGTTTAAAGGTAATCGTGACCTCAGTACCCGCAGGGCCACGTACCAGCGGCAAGAGTTCCAGTTGATCCAAACCCGTTACGTCTTCGCCATCCACAGCGACGAAAATATCACCGGGTTGTACGCCCGCACCTTCTGCGGGTGCGTTGGGCAGCACGTCGATGATCTCAATCTCACCCGTTTCTTCTATGGTGCGGATGGTCGCACCGATGCCTTCCATATCGCCGGATAAGCTGATGTCGAAATTTTGATACGCTTCTGGCGTGAGGTAACTACTGTATGGGTCATCCAGCGCGGCGATCATACCGTCAATCGCACCGTTGACCAACGTGTCAACCTCTAAATCTTCCACGTAATCCGCTTGGAGCGCGGCATAGACTTCATAAATGGGCTGTAGCTCACGTTGAGCCTCTGCCGGGATAACGTTCGATTGTGCTTGAATCACCGTGATCTGGTTGCCCAGTACAAACCCGATAATGAAGATAACAACGATAAAAACACCCAATTGCAAAGGGCTAACTCTCACTGTAGAACTTTGTACCTTATCCATAGCACCTTATTCATTTCTCATATATCAACGGTTGCTGGCTCTTGTCATCACACGGAAAGCCAGCAACAAACCATCATTTACAAGCATAACATAAGAGTGAATCGGAAATAAATTTTCGGCTATTTCGAGCCACGGCAGAAAAATGGTCTAAAATCAACATCAAAGAACTGTAAACAGCCTCTTCGATTGTTGTGGTTCATTTTT
>DAOTTT010000089.1:0-7472 GCA_034437635.1 Anaerolineae bacterium
CTTGCAATTGCCGCGTGGAAGTCAAGCGTGAGACGACATCATAAGAGGCTTGCTCCACATTTTTGATGAGTATCAATTGATTAGGATCATTACGGCGATGGCGATGCGTGCGGATCACCTCATCCATAAGTTGCTCGATGAAATATAAGCCCATGCCACCCTGTACACGGTGCGCAATCGGCGCGGTTTTATCAAATGGTTTTGCGTCTTCAGGGTCAAAGCTCACGCCCCAATCTAGCAGGACAACGTGGAGTTGATTCTGTTGCAGTTGCACTGTCACCATCATTTCACCGTCTTGGTCATCAGGATAGGCATGATGCACAATATTCGTCACCGCTTCATCAACTGCTAAATCTAAGTCGAAAGCAGCTTTTTCGGTCAAGTTTAGGCGTTGGCTCACAGCACGCATAAAATGCGACACGGTACGGATATTTTCCAGCCGTGCTTCTAACCGCAACTCCCCCAAGACGATCATTAGAAGGCTTCGACCGCATCATCTAACGTATCGTACATCGAGAAGAAGTTATCAAAGCCAATAATCTGAAATACGCGTAACACCTTCGGGCTGAGGCCAAACAGCTTTAAATCGCCTTTTTGATCGCGGTTCCTTGTCAGCACATCTGCCATGACACGTAACCCTGCACTACTGATATAACGGACTTCAGTCATATTGAGTACCATACGCGGATTTTCATCAGCGGATTGCAAAGCAGTTTCTAGTTCGGCAGCACCTTGGGTGTCAATGCGACCCTCTAGGACAAAAACTTGCACATCGGCTTGCTCGTGGACAGTGATATTCATAGGACGACTTTCCCCTCTACTTGTTCAATCGCGCTCAATTATTACGCATAAGTACGAGCATGGTCAATAAACAGGTAAAATGTCATGCTTTTTTGATGCAATCGCCCTATTGTCATCGTGCCACACTTCCGCTATTAATTAGAGGTGAGGGAAGGACAAAAGGGACATTATGACACCTGACATGTGGATCACAGTTGGCATCCTGGTGGTTGCCATTGTACTGTTTATCACTGAGTGGCTACGAGTCGATATTGTAGCAATCGGCGTAGTCATTGCATTAATGCTAACAGGCATACTTGAAACATCAGAAGCCCTTGCAGGATTTGCCAACTCCGCCGTGATAACCATTGCGGCGTTATTTGTTATTGGCGGTGCAGTATTGCAGACGGGGCTAGCGGGTATTTTAGGGCAACGTATTCTCAAAGTCGCCGGGACCGACGAAATCCGATTAACCGCTGTGATTATGATCGCAGTGGCGTTACTCTCCGGCGTGATGAGCAATACCGGCACTGTCGCCGTGCTGCTCCCGGCTATTGTCGGGCTATCACGTCGTGCCAACATTAGCCCATCAAAGCTACTCATACCGTTGTCGTTTGGCTCTATGCTCGGTGGTGCAATGACGCTCATTGGTACGCCGCCGAACATCATCGTCAGCGATATTATGCGCCAGCAAAATCAGTTACTGGGCGAAGAGGTCTATCGCCCGTTTGAATTCTTCGACTTCGCCCCCATTGGCGTTCTACTTCTCATTACAGGCCTGGTATTTACCGTCACCATCGGTCAACGGCTCTTGCCAGAACGCGCCAGCAAAGGCACACGCGACAGCGCCAATTACGACCCAGAACACCTCGTCACATTATACGATCTCGAAGAGAGCATCGCTTATCTGCGCGTACCGAGCGGTTCGGATGTTGCGGGGAATTCCATCCAAGATACACGCATCCGCCGCGACTATGGCGTAAACATCATTGAAATAATCCGACAGACGCAGAGGCGCTCTGTCGCCCGCTTTGGCAATCAGCGCGTATTGATCGAGTCGCCGGGACCGGGCAACATCTTCCCCACTGCGGAAACTGAAGTCATGCCGGAAGACATTCTCGTTATCCAAGGCGATAAAGAATCCATCCGCAACCTCGCTTATAACCGCAAATTAGACTTTGAAGCCGCACCGGAGGGCTTAGACGCGCTCGTTAACCGTCAAGTCGGCATCGCGGAAATCCTGCTGCCGCCACAATCACCCCTAGTCGGTAAGAGTTTACGCCAATCTCGCTTTAGCCCAACTTACAACTTAACCGTTATGGGCATCAACCGCCCAGGCACAGATGAACGCCCCAACATCAACCGCACCACGTTACGCTTTGGCGATACCTTGCTCGTGCAGGGTATGTGGCACGATATTATGGCCTTACGCAAGCGCCCTGATGATTTTGTCGTCTTAGGTCAACCGGAAACGATGATTGACGACATCAACACCAGTAAAGCACCCATCGCCGGGGTTATCCTCATTGGCATGATCGTCACCTTGATGTTTGGCTGGCTACCGCTGGTTACAACGGCCTTAATCGCGGCGTTGGCTGTCGTCTTAACAGGTTGCCTGTCAATGGACGATGCTTATAAATCCGCCATCGACTGGAAAAGCCTTATTTTGATTGCCGGGATGCTGCCGACCGCTACCGCATTAGAAAAGGTCGGGTTAGTGGGCGAAATCGCAACGCTCATGCAGACGAGCTTGGGCGGTGCAGACCCGCGCCTTGTCATTGGGGCATTGTTCATCGTGACTGCTGTGTTTACACAGGTGCTATCCAACACAGCCACAGCCGTTGTGATCGCGCCTATCGCCATGGAAACAGCCGCACAACTCAACCTATCGCCTGCGCCCTTCTTAATGACTGTCGCCATTGCTGCATCTATGGCGTTTGCGTCGCCGGTTGCTTCACCAACTAATACGCTTGTGCTCGGTGCAGGCGAATACAAATTTATCGACTTCGTTAAGATCGGCGTTCCTATGCTCATTTTGTCGTTCATCGTGGCGATTATCGCCATACCGATCTTTTTTCCATTCTAAACCATCATGCCCACGTTTTACGGAGCGTGGGCACCACTTTTTCCCCTAACAAACGAATACCCACCGCTGCTTCGTGCAGACCATGCGGCGTGCCAAATTCCACTCGCCCGGCTCCCGCTTCAAATAAGCGGTTAGTTTGTCGGATGATGTCACCAACATTACCGCTAAACGCGAAGCGATCCAGCACATCATCGGAGATTAAAGCGGCAGCTTCGTCGGATTTATCCGCATTGACCAAGCCCCGTATCCGCGCCATCAATTCCGGGTCAACGTTCACAGTGGGGTCTAGCCCGGCGACCACTGGCAAATATAACGCCACCGCCCGCCGCGCCGCCTGACGCGCCGCCTCACGGTCTTCATCAATAACCGTCACCGCGCCGATGACCACCCGACATGAACCAAGCGGACGATCAACGCGCTTTTCGCCTTCGGCAATATACCCTTGAATCACCGGGACAATATCGGGGTTAGCAGAACCACCTACTTTAACTTCATCGGCCACTTCTCCGGCCAGCGCACAGAGCTTAGGCCCCCATGTGCCGATCAATAACGGCACATCATCCGTTGGTAGCGGATACGGCGCACGCACATGCGCCGCCAGCGGGTAGAGATCGCCTTGCAGACCACCACTTTCCCCGCGTAGCAGATAACGAAAGACGGCGACCGCTTCGCGTATGGCTTTAATCGGTGGCTTGGTCTCTGTAATGCCGTGTTCGTCCAGCCATGCGCCGCGTGCGATCCCCATATATACCCCCGCCTGCGCAACGTCAGCCAAAAGCGCCGTTTGTGAAGCGATGTCTATGGGATGAATGCGCGATGGTTGCACCGCCGCCGCGCCAATCCGCGCCCGTTCGATATGCGGAGCCATCAATAACAAGGGGCCAAAGCTCGGATGAAACGGCGCATCACAATACACCGTCACCGCGTCAAAATCATAGTGATTGGCCAACCGCGCCAACGCAACATACTGTGCAGCGGTCTTATCCGTCTGAAAAGCGATACTAATTTCATGTGAGTTCGTCACGGTCTAATGTCCGTTCTTCTAAGCGTTCAATGCGCATAATCAAGCGTTCATCAGGGTCAGGGCAAGCGACCAGCATATCAGAGGCCAGCCAATCATTTTCGCTCAATTGGCGCTGTTTGGCCGCTAACAATGGCATGATCGCACCAAGTGCAAAAATACAGAAGTGTTGACCAGGTGGAATGCGCAGGCGGCTACTTTCCGTCAGTTCAAAGTAATCCCCCACATTCAAGCCACAAACCGAGCGGCCTTCGATGCGTTCAACGGTAACACGCAAATCATACAACTTGAACGGATACGTCATAAGGATGACTGCTTAAAGTGTGGTATCACATCCCGCCCGATAACCTGCACGGCTTCGAGTAAATCCGGGCCAAGCGGTGGCCCCAAGCTGATATGATTTACCCCTAGCGTGACCAATCCTTCCAGACGTTCAATGATTGCATGGCTGTTCCCGGCGATACCAATGCGCATCATGGCCGGGGTGACAAGTGACTTCGCCTTTTCAACATCCTTTTGTACCATAATCGCTCGTTCAATCTCGGCAAAATCTTCTTTGACTAAGCCCAATTGATCCCAAATAAGCGGACTGAGCGCGTGGCCGTAATACGCGACCTTCTCCGCTAAAACATCCTCAGCCGCCGCTTGATCGTCGCTGACAGCAACCCAGATGCAAGCGGCAACATCAATTTCAGTTAAATCACGCCCGGCAGCGGTCGCCCCTTCTTGGATATAAGGTATCACATTACTGTAATGCTCTGGTGGGAACAGCAACGGCAAGCCGCCATCTGCAATGCGCCCGATTTCGCCCAACATACGTGGACTCATCGCGCCGATGTAGATCGGCACCCGGCGCTCCGTTTTAAAACGCAGATAGGCTTCCTCCGTCCATTGCAGGAACTGGCCGTTTAAAGCGGCATGTTGCCCTTCTAGCAAACGATTAATGACATCAATAGTTTCCACAACGGCAGTACGCGGTTTACTCGGTGTGATGCCCACCCACTTTAAAAAGTCCGCCGCGCCGGAAGACAAGCCCAAATTAAAGCGTCCACCGGAATATTCGTCTAACGTCGCCGCCATCATTGCGATCTCTGATGGGTTTATGGTGTATGGGTTGACAATGCACGTTCCGATTTCGATGTGCTCTGTTTGCGCCGCGATAGCCGTTAGAATCACCGGAGCGGAACGCAAGAACAGATCATCACTTACCCATATTTGGTCAAATCCAGCGGCCTCTGCCGCTTGCGCCAATTGGACATAAGTCTTGACTGGGTGATCGTTATTGAGCCGCAAGCTAAATTTCATCACCGGCTCCAATGATCGCGTCCGCTTCCATTTCAACGAGATACCCCGCCCCCACCAACGCGCTAATCTCTACGAGTGTGTTCGCCGGGCGAATATCACCAAAAAATTCCGCGTGAGCGCGGGCGGCAGCCTGCCATTGCACCGCATCCACCAAGAAAATGCGGGTACGCACCACATCTTTGAGCGTTGCCCCGGCTGCATTCAGTGCGGTTTCCATCTTGCGGATGATAAACGCAGTCTGTTTATAGACATCATCCACACCGACAAGCTGACCGTCGTCATCTGTGGCCGTTGTGCCGGATACAAACACCTGGTTCCCCACTTTGACCGCCCGCGAATATCCCGCGACAGACTCCCATTTTGTGCCCGAACTGATATTTTGTCGCATAAAACACCCTTTGTCTTTAAACAAACAACAGCCTACTATTATTCAATCACGATGTGGCTCTGGAAGCCCGTTGTCAGGGGTTGACCGCCGCCTTCACGGACGACGACAATATCCTCTACCCGTGCGGAAAAGGTGTTAAATTGCATAATGCTCGGCTCCACCGTGAACAACATCCCCTCTTGTAATGTTGTCGTGTTGCCTTGCGTTAAAAATGGCGGTTCGTGTACATCCAAGCCGATGCCATGCCCTAAACGATGACGGAATTCTTCGCCGTAACCCCCATCAACGATCACTTGCCGCGCAGCAGCATCGACCTGTTCCGCTGTGACCTGCCCCGCTTTCATCGCCGCGATCCCGGCAGTTTGTGAGGCCATCACCAAGTCATATACTTTTTGTTGCTCGGCATCAGGCACACCAAAATGCACAGTGCGGCCAAAGTCGTAACAATAGCCCTCAAAGATCGCGCCGAAATCAAAGAGCACAGATACAGGCGGGGTAAGCACCCGTTGCCAAGTCCCCAGGCGATCACCGAATGTCAACGGATGATTAGGCCCAGAATTATATAAAGATGTGACGAAAGACGGCCCCAGCGACCCATGCCGCCGCAATTGATAATCTACCTCTGTGACAACATCTAATTCGGTCATGCCATGCTTGAGATTAGCGACAACATCTTTAAATGCCGCCTCTGTAATCGCGCCAGCTTTACGCATGAGATCAATCTCATCTTCCGTTTTAATGACGCGCTGCTCACGCAGGACATCCGTTGCAGAGACAAATTGCGCATCCGGCAATAAACGGTGCACCTGAGCGATGGTCTCGCCGCTGGTGTAATCACTGATGGCAACACGCAGCTTTTGCGGCAAGTTGAATTGCTTCAAAATATCGCTAACCATCGTCGCCGGGTCGTCCCAATCGCCCAATACGCGAATGTCCACCGTTTTTAAGCGTTGCAACCCGCCGAACTCCGCCGTCATACGCGGGAGTGGCAGCACAGGCGCGTGATGCGGCGTGAACCAAGCACCTTCTAGCCATGCGCCGGGGTGCATTACCGTACCATAATTCGGGATGTCTCGCGGGACACCTGTCAGATATTGTAAATCCGACGAAATTGGAAAGAAGGCAAGGTCGGCATATTCACCTAAACGTGCCTGAAATTGCTTTACACGATCATCATACATACGCTATGCTCTTTGTTTTAATCAACACAATGCCCTTAAGTGTAGCATCCGAGCAAGGGCTTGCAAAAACAATTGGTCTAAGGGAACAACAATGTTAAATGGTATACGAGTATTGGACTTTTCACGGGTCTTAACGGGTCTTAGAGGGACCGTTCTGCACGATGATCTTAGCTGACTTGGGTGCTGATGCAGGTTGAAAGCATAAAATAGAATTAAGATCGCAAGACATCAAATAGAAAATCTTCATTCAGTGCATCTTGATAGCGCATTTGCCATAACGATGCCTTGCCTTTACGTTGCTTGAGTAAGTTGAGCGCGATGCGTCGTAGACTCGCTAGATTACGCACGCTGTTCCGCTCCTGCGTCCGATTGTTGTCCTTTTTAAAAACGGCATCCAGAACCCAGTGAAAACTGTTTTCAATTGCCCAATGAGCACGAACACACCCCAACAATAAAGCAGGCTGAGGAGGTAGACCATACCGTCACCTCCCCTCCCCAAATAACGACACATAGGCGCGCGTTTTTTGCCCAATGTAGGGATAGGTCATCTCGCCGACCTCAATCTCTCGATAGCGCGTCTCTGTCTGCTCCTGATGGTCAAAAAAATACTTGCATCAACTGTTGACCCAGCGACAGCATTTCCCACCACAAGCGCGCTTCGACTTCATGCGCTGTTTGCGCCGCTTTTGAAACATCACTCAACCAGTCGAT
>DAOTTT010000090.1:0-6704 GCA_034437635.1 Anaerolineae bacterium
ATACCCCGCCGAGCGCAGTTTGACCGCCGCTGATGTCGGCGCGTTGCCTGTGACGATGCCTAACAGCACGTCGTCACGTTGCCGCAGCGCGTGGATGGCCTCCATCGCACCGGGGAGCGGGTGCGCCGGGTGCGCGGCGATATTCGCTTCGATATGCCGCCCAATGGACTGTTCAAACAAGCGCAGCCGCTCGCCTACGGATTCCAGCGTGTGGCCGTGATTTTGGAGGAGTTGCACCAACGTAAACCAGTCCGTTTTACCGCCGAAGTGATGCGTATCAATAGTAGACGCTGTGCCGAAGACTTCCAGCATGGCGGCCTTAGTAGAGACGCGCCCCGCGCCTTTGGTGCGTAACAATGTGCCATCAATATCAAATAACAATAAACGTTGCATAGCGTATCCTTATAGCTAAACCACCGCCGATTATAGCCGTAGAATCAAAAAAGGCACACGGCAAAGCGTGCGCCCTTCTTGCTGATGTCTATCCCGCTTAGTTAGCGGGTTCTTCGCTGGTGGCTTCTTCGCCCTCGGCGGCTTCGTCACGCGGGGGCAATTCCAGGTCAACCAATTGCTGGATCAAATCACGCATAGCCGGCTCTTGCAGCGCCCCCGGTTGGTTGAAGACGATGGTCTGTTCCTTGAACATCATCAGAGTAGGGATGCTCATCACCTTGAAGTATTGCGATAAACCAGGGTTCTCGTCCACATTGACCTTCGCAATGCGCACCTTCCCGGCGAATTCTTCAGCCAGTTTGTCCAAAATCGGCCCGACCATACGGCACGGCCCGCACCACTCCGCCCAAAAATCAACTAATACGGGCAGGTCATGGTCGATGACTTCTTCTTGAAAATTGCTGTCAGTTACGTTTACAGGTTTAGTATCCACGTTAGTTAGCTCCTTTTGATCGACTGCTTGCGCCACGACCGGCTGCGGCGTGCGTTCAGAGACGGCTTTCTGTACCATCTCGATGGCTAACGGCACATCCGAACCCCAGGGTTTACTGCGTTTAGCGAGTGTCTCGCCCTGGTACATCGCAAAGAGGACGGATTTACTGCCCACGCCATACGCCGCAACTGCCGCCGGGTTGTTGGCGATAGCCATCTTAGCGAATAGCATATCTGTGTGTTCAGTCGCCGCTTTATTAAACGCCGTGCTGAAGTCCCCGCGCAGGTCATCGCTATAGAACAATACCATCACAGGTTGCTCTGTGCGCAGCGCATCCTCATAAGTCGAGTCGGTTAAATTTTGTACGTCTGCCATATTCCTCACCGTTAGGCTCGTGGCTGTTTTCTCTTGGCTACCCTATAGACAGCCCGATCACAGCTTATCTTACGTTATTCGTTAAAGAAAATGTCATCATCGTCTAAGTCAAGCGCCGTGAAGCGCATAAACGCCCGTTCTTGGGGGGTCATGTCCACCAGATAATCGGTTTCATCGTGCGATTCTAGGATACGATAGCCCTCTTTGACATAGCCGCGTATGGTGTGTAGGCTAATGCCCATTTCATCGGCGGCTAGATGCGCGGGCATCCCTTCGATCACACAAAGTTCAATCGCCTGGCGGATGCGGTCAGTCAGTTCCGGGTATTCGCGCTTATCCGGCAGGATGCGCGGCTCAACGCCGAGTTGCGCGAAGACATACGCCGCTTGCCGTGCGACAACAGGCGTGACAACCAGTGGATATTTGAGCGCATAGACGATGGCCCAGGCAATTTGTAAGCGGACTTCGTGCTTCATGAAGTAGCCTTTAGCATCGCCCTCTATGGCCGCTTGTACCAAGGATGCATCCAAAAATTGTGCTAAACAGATAATCATCACATCCGGCATCCGCTTACGCAAACGCTGGATGAGGCGCGTAAGCCCTTCCGCGCCACCGGCATGGTCAGCGTCCATCACGACCACATCGGGCATTTCTGCCTCGGAGATGTTTTCCAGATACGACCAAATCGTCGCGTCGTCTTCAGCCATAAACGTCACCCGCGTGCGTCGATCCCACGCTAAATAACTGTTGATCGCCTGTAGTGCGTAATAGTCGCTATCAAGCAACAAAACTTTAAGGTTGACGCTCCACAAATCCGCCATCAGTTGCAATCCTGTCTCGTTTTTCGCCCCTTAACTATACCAGCAGACGGACAGAATCAACACAGGATGTCACGCAATTCCTGGATTAGCTGCGTGTTCGCTTCTCGCGTGCCCATGCTGATGCGCACCGCATGAGATAACACCGGGCTATGTTGCTCGCGCACCTGCACACCGCGCACGGCCAATTCTGCGGTGAGTGCGGCGCTGGTCAGCGGAGTTTGGACGAGCAAGAAGTTCGTCTGTGATTGCCAATAGCGCATAGTAGGGATCGCGTCGAGTTGTGCCATGACCCAATCTTTTTCCGTGTTGAGCGCATCCACACACGCCCACAAATACGCTTGATCCTCACACGCGGCGATACCGGCGATGAAGTTTAGCGTGTTGTTATGAAAACCCCGGTGCATCGCGCCGAGTTGGTCTGCAATCTCCGGGCGGGTGATGCCATAGCCTAGACGCAATCCAGCCAGCCCATAGCCCTTGGAAAAACTATGGACGATGACGATATTTTTGCCTGCGTGGATATAACGCAAAGAATCCGGGTAATCATCCGTCTGGACAAAATGGTGATAAACTTCATCCGCGACAACCAACACATGCGGCGGCACATGCGCCATGAGCGTGTCCATCTCCGCTTGGGTGATGGTCGTCCCGGTAGGGTTATTGGGATTGCAGAGGAAGATTAAGCGGGTTTTATCCGTGATGGCGGCTAGCACGCCATCGACATCATAGGCGAAGGTATCCGGCAAAAGCGGCACATCGCACACGGTCGCCCCTTGTAGCCCGGCCATCTTGTTATAGGCCGCCGTAAACGATGGACTCGAGACGATGCACGCATCACCCGGCTTGAGTGTCGCCCGCGTGAGCATCTCCAGGGCTTCGTAACCGCTGCACCCGGTATAGATGTAATCGGCTGTTACCACGTCATCGTCCACTGTCGCGGCGATCGCGTCGCGCAATCTCAGATCAGAAAAATCGGGATAATAAGCCAAGCCGGATGCTGCCTCTTGGATCGCCGCGATCACCTTGGGCGATGGCCCGAACGGGTTTTCGTTCTGCGAGAGGCGATAGATCGGCGTTCCAGCAGGCGGCGCGGGGAAGTGGCGCGGGGCGTGCCGCTTGTAATCTTGCAAATAAGGGCTGAGGAGGTCCATAAGTAATTTATCCTGTCCAATTGAGCGGGTTTGCAGTACCATCACATGACGTTCATCTGATAATTAAAAGCCCATGACCACCACCACAAACGATATTTACGAAGCCCTCAAACGCGATATTATCGAGCGGCGCATCAAACCGAACGAAAAGATCGACGTGCCCGTTATCGTTGACCGCTTTAACGTCAGCCGGATGCCGGTTGCTAGTGCGCTCAACCGTTTAGAAGCGGAAGGGCTGGTCATCGCCAAGCATCGCGTCGGGACGTTCGTCAAGCCTGTACACCGCGATGACCTGGCCGAGATGCTGGAATACCGCGAGATGATCGAGCAATGGGCTGGGGCAACCATCGTAAAGCATCTGCGCAATGCCGACCTAGACACCTTACGCGCTATTTTGCAGCGGGCCGATGCCCTTATGGACAGCGCAGAAGAAGAGAACTTCCGTTATCGTGATGTGATGGTGTGCGATCAACAATTTCATCAGACGATGATTAACCTCAGCGGCAACAGCCGCATCATCGAGTCCTATCAATCGCTCAACAGCCATTTACAGGTGGCGCGAGTCTACACGTATGGCAAACTCGCCACCTGCTTAACCGCCCGCACCGAGCATTACGCCATCCTAGATGCGCTCGCCTGCCGGGATGTCGAGCAATTCCGGCAGACGCAACAAGCGCATCTCAATAAGCGTCGGGCGCATGTGTTGGCCGTGATGGATCAACGCGACGCGATCTAAGCGCCTTCGCCTTCCAACCAACTATCTTGATAGGCTGTCTTTTCGATTTCCAGCGCCTCTGTCGTCAAGTGCAGCGGGTTAAACGTGTCGATCATCACCGCAATTTCTTCGGTCTTTTCCTTGCCGATGCTGGCTTCGGTCGCGCCGGGCTGCGGGCCATGTGGCAAGCCGAACGGGTGCAGCGTGATGTCGTATTTGTCGATCCCCTTGCGGCTCATGAAGTTACCATCGCAATAGTAAATCACCTCATCGCTGTTCACGTTGGAGTGATTATACGGCGCGGGGATGCCGTCTGGATGATAGTCAAACAGGCGCGGCACGAACGAGCAAACGACGAAATTCCAGCCTTCAAACGTCTGATGGACGGGCGGCGGCTGATGGATGCGCCCGGTAATCGGCTCGAAGTCGCGGATGTTGAAAATCCAGGGGTACAGGTAGCCGTCCCAACCCACCACATCAAATGGATGATGATCCAACACATGGCGGCTGAGGCTATCGCGTACCTTCACGCGGACTTCAAACTCACCCGTTTCGATGGTCGGATCGACATAATCCGGCGTGCGGATGTCGCGCTCACAGTACGGCGCATGTTCGAGCAATTGGCCGTATTTATTGCGGTAACGTTTGGGCGGCTCAATGGCGGAGTTGGACTCCGCGAAGAAGAAACGCGCTTGTGGCGTGTCTAAGGTCATTTGCCAGGTGGTCCCATACGGAATAATGATGTAATCCCCTGGCTCGAAGGCCAAGCGCCCAAACTGCGAGTGCAAGGTGCCGTTGCCCTCATGCACGAACCATAGTTCGTAGGCTTGGGCGTTGCGGTAGAAAAAATCCATGCTTTTTGTCGGGAGGCTCAAGCCCATCATTACGTCATTATTGCCCAAAAGCACCCGCCGCGCGGATACGGCATCGCCCCCGGCGGGCATCCCATTCGTGGAAAAGGCGCGGTGACGGATCGCGCCGAAATCAACGTATTCCGGCTTGGCCGGGCCTAAAAATTCCGCCCGCTTAACACGCGGCGGCAAAAAGTGATGATACAAAATCGACTGCAAGCCAGAGAAGCCCTCCAAGCCCATCACTTCCTCACGGTAGAGGCTGCCGTCCGGCTTATGAAATTGCGTATGCCGTTTGTGCGGGATTTCCCCACGTTTGACGTAAAAAGTCATCGTTACAGGTTCCCCCGGCGCTCTTGTTCCAGTTCCAACGCTTCAAACAAGGCTTTGAAGTTGCCCTTGCCGAAACCACGCGAGCCATGCCGCTCGATGATTTCCACAAAGGAGGTCGGGCGGTCTTGCAGCGGACGGGTGAAGATTTGCAGCAGATAGCCCTCGTCATCGTAATCGACCAGGATGCCCAACTCGCGGATTTTATTCAGATCTTCTTTAACGTTGATATGCTTGACGCGCTCCGGCAGCATTTCATAATATTCATCTGGCACGCGCAAGAACTCGATGCCGTTATCGCGCAGTTTTTCCACTGTACCCAGGATGTCACCCGTCGCTAATGCGACATGCTGCACGCCAGGGGTCATGTAATATTCCAGATATTCTTCGATCTGGCTTTTGCGCTTGCCATCCGCCGGTTCGTTGATCGGGAATTTGACGCGCCCGTTGCCGTTTTGCATCACCTTGGACATCAACGCGCTGTATTCTGTGCTGATGTCGCTATCGTCAAAGTGCAGCAATTGGCGGAAGCCCATCACATCATGGTAGAACTTAACCCACTGGTTCATCTTGCCTAGTTCCACGTTACCGACGATGTGGTCAATGACGGCGATTTTGGCGCTGTCGGTCGCCATGTCAATCGGCTCGTAACCGGGCATAAACACGCCGTTATAATCGCTGCGATCCACGAACACATGCACCACTTCGCCATATGTACGGATCGCCGCTGTGCGCAGGATACCGTTATCGTCGCGTTCTTCACGCGGGGACCATACGCCTACCCCCCCGCGTGAGGTGGTCGCGTTGTAGGCTTCTTCCACATCATCCACACCAAGCGCAACGTACTTCACGCCGTCACCGTGCAGCATATGGTGCGCGGCGACCTCCGAGGTCGGGCGATAGGAGGACGACACCACAAACCGTACCTTGCCGGATTCCAGCATATAAGAGCAGGTGTCACGGTTGCCCGTTTCTAGGCCGGAATAAGCGACGGGTTTAAAGCCGAAGCCCTTCCACCAGTAGAACATCGCTTGCTTGGCGTTGCCTACCCACCAATGGATGTGATCCCATGAATTAATTTTGAGAAAATCCGCCTCTTGGTCAAGTGGGCGGGCTTCCGGGGCGACATGATCGACCATTATAATTCTCCTGAAACAATTTTTTTGCTGATGATAGACTTGTTTTTTAACATTCTACTGCAATCTGTAGCATGTTACAAATATTCATCGAAATTATGCGGCGGAAACCACCTGCTTTAGCGAGTGGAGGAAGCCGCTTCTCCTTTCTGGTAGCTGTAACCGTCTGATTTGTGTAGATGGGTACAGTGGCGGTGACTAATGCCCTGTACGGTATCTTCCCGCGTAGCGATATTGAAACTGCCTGAGCTTCGTACCGCCACGCGCCCGATATAGGCCCCGATTTTCTTACCGTTCGTGACGACTGCTTTTACGATGTCTCCTGTCTGAAAGCCTTGTTGTGTGCGTTTTTGCTTGGGCTTGGTGCGTGGAAAGCCATATTTATCGACACGGCACATTTGGCGCGATTGATGTCCATTTGCTTTAATTGCCAAAGGTA
>DAOTTT010000091.1:0-26400 GCA_034437635.1 Anaerolineae bacterium
CGCTATCGTCACTTCGTGGGGATGCCTGCTGCCGATGCGCCAGAGCGCCAATGGGTTCACTATTTCTTCCCAAGCGGCACCTATCAATTGTTCGTGGCTCTCATGAGCAGCAGCGCTCCGGGCTTGTTGATGCTCGTCATCGCTACCGAAGGCCAAGCGGTAGAACGCGGTATCCCAGCGGCTGTTATCGTCTTTCTGTTGACGCTGACCTTACTTAATGCCTATATACGGCTGGTTATTCGTCGGTTCAACGCACAAATTAACGTGTATATGGGCGATGACTACCCGGCATGGGCATCTCGTATGTAACCAGCAAAGGAGAAGCAACACAATGAAAGGTCTTATCCTGAGTGGCGGCAAAGGTACCCGACTATATCCTTTGACCTACACCCGCGCTAAACAACTGATCCCCGTAGCGAATAAGCCGGTGCTTGTCCGCGTGATTGAGTCGATCCGCGAGGCAGGCATTACCGAGATCGGCATTATTGTGGGCGATACCGCGCCAGAAATTCAGGAAACACTGAGCAAGCGCGATGACCTGGACGACGTAAAACTGACGTACATCCCCCAGGATAGCCCACGCGGACTAGCCCACGCCGTACAAATCGCGCAAGATTTCATCGGTGATGATCGTTTTGTGATGTACTTGGGCGATAACGTCATCGAAGGCGGCATTACCGACCTCATCCGCGACTTTGCCAACAACGACTGGAACAGCCAGATCGTGCTCAAAGAAGTGCCGATGGAAGATGCGAAGTCTTACGGCATCGCTCAACTGCGGGCAGATGGCAGCATCCAACGCTTGATCGAAAAACCCCAAGACCCACCAAGTAATTTGGCATTGGTCGGCATTTATATGTTTGACCAAAACGTATTTAAAGCCGTCAACGATATTCAACCGTCCAAGCGCGGCGAGCTTGAAATCACCGACGCGATCCAATGGCTCATTGAACATGATTACCAAGTTTATCCGCACGTCCATAAGGGTTGGTGGATCGACACCGGGAAAGCGCGGGATATGCTGGCCGCTAACGCGCATGTACTGGAAGAATTTTCACCGCAAATCCACCCGGACGCTGTCATTGACGACGACTCAGAGATTGACCCCCGCGTCAGCGTTGAAGCCGGAGCGCAAATTATCAACAGTGTCTTACGCGGGCCGACGATTATCGGCAAAAACACCGTTATTAAAGATAGCTATGTGGGGCCGTTTACCAGCATTTACCACGATGTACACGTTGAAGATTGCGAAATTGAACACAGCATCATCTTGGAAAATAGCACCGTCACACACCTGCCGGGACGCTTGCAAGATAGCCTAATCGGACGGGATGCTATGCTCACCCGCGATGAAGGCAAACCCAGGGCGCTCAAGATCAACTTGGGCGACCATAGTAAATTATGGATACCATAGGACACACTCATGACTGATATTAAACTCATCGTCGTTGACCTGGACTCAACCTTGCTCAATGACGAAAATACCGTTTCCGAGCGCAATGAAAAAGCGATCAAAGCAGCGATTACAAAAGGCGTTAAGGTGATGATTGCCACAGGGAAAACCCGCGCCAGCGCCAAAGCCCTATTGGATAAGTTGCAACTCAATACGCCGGGGATTTTTAACCAAGGCTTGATTATCTACGGTAGCGATGGCGCGATCAAACACCAGCACACGCTGGATAAAACCTTGATCCGCCGGATTGTGACCTTTGTGGAAGATCGCGGTTTTCATGTGGTCGCTTACGCCGGGGATCGCCTGCTGGAAAAGTCATCCTATCCAGGGTCAGCGAAGTTAGCGACCCAATACGGCGAACCCACACCGGAGAGCGTCGGCCCACTGCAAAACTTGCTGGAGACGACCAAGATCAACAAATTGCTCATCGTCCGCGAAGGCGAGCCGCAACGTATCTTGGGGTTACGCTGGCAACTGGAAAAACAAACGAACGGCAGCGCCCACATTACCCAGGCCATGCTTAAGGATATGATCGAAATTTTGCCGCCCCGTGCCTCTAAAGGTGCTGCGCTGCGCGTCGTGCTCAAAGAGATGGGGATGAACGCCGCGAATGTCATGGCAATCGGTGATGGTGAAAATGACATCGAGATGATCGAACTCGCGCAAATTGGCGTTGCGGTAGAAAACGCCAGCGATAAGCTCAAGGCTGTGGCCGATCACACCGTCGCCAGTAACGTAAATGATGGCGTTGCCGAAGCCATTGATCGCTTTGTGCTAGGTGGCACTTTAGATAAAGACGAAAAAGCAGACACACCACCCCCTGCTAAAGCATCATCAGATGATAAAACGGAGGAGAAACCCGAATGAAAAACATACTCGTAACTGGGGCAGCGGGTTTCATCGGCAGCGCCTTTGTCCGCTACATGGTGGAAAAATATCCCAATTACAACATCATTGTGCTGGATAAGCTGACCTACGCCGGGAACTTAAACAACCTAACCCCGGTCGATGATGAGGGTAATTATCGCTTCGAGCGCGGTGACATCGCCGACCGGAGCGCCGTCCGTGCCACATTTGAAAAGCACGATATTGATACCGTCGTCAACTTCGCAGCAGAAAGCCACGTAGACCGCAGCATCCACAACCCGGATGCGTTCATCCATACTGATGTCGTCGGTGCATACATTCTGCTAGATGAAGGCAACAAGCACGGGCTAGAGCGTTTCGTGCAGGTTTCTACCGATGAAGTCTATGGCGATGTAGAAAGCGGCCATTCCACAGAAGACGATCGCTTTTTACCCAATAGCCCCTACGCGGCCAGTAAAGCCGGGGGTGAACTGATGGTACGCGCCTATCATGTCACACACGACATGAATACCGTCATCACACGCGGGAGTAACACCTTCGGGCCGTATCAATACCCGGAAAAACTGCTGCCGCTGTTCCTAACGGAAGCGATGGACGACCGCCCGCTGCCGCTCTACGGTGACGGGATGCAAGTCCGCGATTGGCTTTATGTCGATGACCATGTGACCGGCGTAGATGTCGCCTTGCATAAGGGTGTCGCCGGAGAAGCGTATAACGTCGCCGGGGAAAACGAACAACACAACATCGACGTTATCAAGCGCATGTTGGGTTTGCTCGGTAAGCCGGAGTCGCTAATTAAGCATGTCCCCGACCGTGAAGGCCATGATCGCCGGTATGCCATGAACTGCGACAAACTACGCGCCCTTGGTTGGGAGCGTCAATACACCTTTGACGACGCACTGAAGAAAACCGTCGATTGGTATCGTGAAAACGAATGGTGGTGGCGCGAGATCAAAACCGGGGAGTATCTGGAATACTTCAAACGCCAATACGCAGATCGTCTCGCTGCGGCGGACAAGTAAGGACAGTATATGCAGCCGGAAGCCTACGCCCAATTTACAGCCCGCCTCCAGCAAACCTTAGCGGCGGATCCGCGTGTGATCGGTTTTATCGCTGCCGGGTCAATGGCGGCCATTGACCGCCAACCAGATGATTTTTCCGATCATGACTTCTTTTTTATCACGCAGCCGGGCGAGCAAGAGGGCTTCCGTCAGGGCATAAGCGGTTGCTGTGTACTGCTTAGAATTAAAACACGTTGCATTGAAAGTTACCTTTCGTTTCTCCGCTTGCGCGGGTAAAGTCCTCCTCGCCAATGTTATCGGGTGGTTTCTTGCCAGCAGCACGGTCTTAGACCCTCAGACTATTTAACCACTGACCGCAATGGTCGGGGCTGGAGCGTCGCCCCGACATGCCTATCCATTCGCCCGTAACGGAGTCGTCGCCTTTCGGTATGACTGAGGCTGGTCAACATGGGCTTTTACAAGCCACCCGCTGAAGCGGGTGATCGTTGACTGACCCATCATCCCATTTTGGGCGACTATCAGTATAATTGAACGGCAACGACCGTAAAATGTGAGTCTATTATGGCTGGATTGCGCATTGAACGCTATAGTGTAAGTCGAAGACGCAGCAGCGGATGTGGGTGCCTGTTTATCAGTGGTGGGGTCGTGCTGACAGCCATCCTCGCTGTGCTGGTGGCAAGTGGAGCAATCACCCCGTTGTTATTTGGCATTTTGGGGGTGGAGCGCGTCGGCAGTACCGAGAGCTTATTTACTGACGCAACCTCAGCGCCAGCAACAGCCATCGTCAGCGGGCGCACGAGCAACAGTGTCCACCTCAACTTGGGCAGTTACGGCGTGGAGCGCATTAACGGTGTAGCCGTCAACACAGACGGCAATCACGCCGCCACACGCTTAAACGAAAGTACGCTTCTGAGTTTGTGTGCACAACGAACCGCTGTCTGTCGTGGGGGCAACGCCCAACTCCGCAACGTCGCGATTGATCTGCGCAACGGCGGCGCAGTGATTTATGCAGATGCCTTCACCGGTGTAAATTGGCAGCGCGTCGGCATCGTCCTCCAGTTAGACAGCGCCACCAGTTTCTCCGTCGCCGGGGTTGATGTCGGTGGGGTGACTTATAACGCCAATACCTTGCCGTTCGGCTTGAGCGATAGCGTTGGCGACCTTGTGCGCGATGTTGAGCGCGAAGGCAACGCCATCTTACGCCAATTAAGCGCTCATATCGGCGGCGATAGCTACCGCCTACAGAGTATCACCACAGATGATAACACCCTCATCATCAGCTTACGGAGTACGCCATGAGCAAAATCACGGAGAACTGGCACGCCATCAAAGCCGAAGTCAAAACGATTCTTGTTCAGCTTGCCCGTAGCGAAAAGACAATTGCCTATTCCGAACTTGCAGCACAGGTCAGAACCGCCTATATTCACTACCGTGCGCCCGCCTTCGGCGCAATGCTGCGCGAGATCGCGGCGGATGACGATGCCCAAGGCCGCCCTGCACTGGCGACATTGGTCGTCAACAAAGCAACCGGGCGACCCGGCAAAGGGTACTTTGCCCACATGGGCACAGAAGGCGACGACATCAGCGACCCGGAAGCCTACTGGCAGGAGCGGTTTCGGGCCGTATGCGACTACTGGCAAAATCATGAGGACGAATAAACCATGCGTATACTCATCACTGGCGGCAAAGGACGGTTAGGGAGCACCCTTGCTCAACGCTTAGAACACAAGCATACCGTTACTGCCATCGACCAAGACGATCTCGACATCAGCGATTTTGACCATACCCGCGCGTTCATCACCGAAAAACAGCCGAATATTGTCATCAACACGGCAGCATGGACAGACGTAGACGGTTGTGCGCGTGAGCCGGAAAAAGCCATCGCCATCAACGGCTATGGCGCTCAAAATGTGAGCATCGCCGCGCTGGAAAGCAACGCCGCCATCGTCCAAGTGAGCACAAATGAAGTGTTTGATGGAACGCGCAACGCGCCCTACATGGAATATGACAATCGTGCCGCCATCAACGCCTACGGTAAAAGCAAAATCATCGGGGAACGCGGCGCAGCGGCGGTCAACCCTCGCCATTACATCGTGCGGACGGCATGGTTATTCGCGCATGGCGGCAAGAACTTCATCCAAGCTATTCTCAACGTAGCAGAACTGGGCAAATCACTGCGCGTCGTCACCGATGAGGTCGCAAACCCGACCTACACCGACGACTTAGCCGATGCCATCATCCAGCTTATCGCTACCGGGCGTTATGGCACCTATCATTTGACCAACAATGGCGCATGTTCGCGCTATAACTTCGCCCGCTATGCGTTGGATCGCGCCGGGTATGCCGATGTCCCCATCCAGCCTATCAGCAGCCGCGAATGGGTGCGTGCGTCCATCCCGCCGACCTATGCCGCTTTACAAAACAACGCCGCCAAGACCGTTGGCATCACCCTGCGCGATTGGACAGAAGCGGTGGATGCTTTCTTGCAAAAAGAAGGGCTTTTCCGCGCATAAATGGAACGCCGGGTGTCCTTGGCGTGTCTTGCAATATGGGTATACCTTGCAGTATCATCCGGCGGCAGTAGATGAACAAAGGCAACCATGTGACATATCAAACTGGACGTTTGTCCGTCATCATCCCGCATTGGAACGGCAAACAATTTCTTGAAACGTGCCTCAATGCACTCCAAGCACAAAACTACACGAACCTAGAGGTGATTATCGTTGATAACGCCTCGACTGATGGTTCTCAGGATTACATCAAAGCGCATTATCCAGCGGTCAAGCTAATTGAACTTGACCACAACAGCGGCTTTACGGGCGCGTGCAATGCCGGGATGCAAGTCGCACAAGGCGAGTTTATCTGCCTGCTTAACAATGACACAGAGGTTCATCCCGGTTGGGCGCAAGCCGTCGTTGATGCCTTTACGCAAGATGAGCACATCGGCAGTGTTGCCAGCAAGATGCTGCTCTTTGACCAACGCGACCACATCCACACCGCCGGGGACTTCTTCACCTTGGACGGTCAAGCGGGTAATCGCGGGGTGTGGGAAAAAGACACCGGGCAATACGACACGCCGGAATTTGTCTTCGGCGCGTGCGGTGGGTCGTCCACATATCGCCGCGTCATGCTCGATGAAATCGGCTTATTAGATGATGATTTCTTCTTCTTGCTGGAAGATATTGACCTGGCATGGCGGGCACAGTTAAGTGGGTGGCGTTGTCTTTACACGCCATCCGCTATCGTGTACCATCACCTGTCAGCGACGGGCGGCGGCAAAACGGCCAGCTACTACAATGGGCGCAATTTGATCTTTGTGTTGATCAAAAATTACCCGCGTGATCTATGGCGACAATATCGCTGGCAGATTATTGGAATGCAGTGGCGCTTATTCCGCGACGCGCTCCGGGCATGGCGTGGGGAGGCCGCACGCGCACGGTTACGCGGCATGTTGGCCGGGTTGCGGGGCATCCCGCACATGTTACGCAAACGCCGCCAAATACAGGCTATGCGCCGTGTTACAATAGATGAATTGGCAGCGATCTTATCGCCGCCGAGTGGAATGGGTAAATCATAATGCAAGTCACAACTGCGCTCCAGGGAGGCAACACCTTGACAACTTCGGAAGAGCGTCCGCTGCTATCATTGGTCGTCCCGGCCTATAACGAAGGCGATGAGGATCGACTCCCGGCCAGCCTGAAGGCGATTACGGCCTTTGTCGATGCGCAAGATTACGCCATTGAAGTGATTATCGTGAACAACAACAGCACCGATAACACACTGTACATTGCAGAGGCCGCCGCAGCCAATCACCCGTACATCCGCGTGATGACGGAAACCGCCCAGGGCAAAGGTGCAGCCGTCCGCACAGGGATGATGGCGGCTGAGGGCGAATACCTTTTTATCTGCGATGCCGATCTGTCTATGCCTATTGACGAGGTGTCTAAGTTCCTGCCGCCGCAGGCCAACGGCTATGACATCGCTATTGCCTCACGCGAGGCCCCCGGTTCCAAACGCATTGGCGAGCCGGAAATCCGGCATATTATGGGGCGCGTGTTTAACTTTATCGTGCGCGTCGTCGCCATTCGCAAGCTCAACGATACCCAGTGCGGCTTTAAGTGCTTCCGGCGTGACATCGCCCACGAGTTATTCCCCATGCAAACCATCGACGGATGGGCGTTTGATGTGGAATTGCTGTTCATCGCACAGCAGCGCAAACGCACGATTATTGAAGTGCCGATTACGTGGTACTACAAAGACCATTCCAAGATCAAGCCCATGCGCGACTCGATCAATATGCTCGTTGAAACCCTCAAGATACGCTTGAATGGATGGCGCGGACGGTATGCCGAAACGCAAAAAGCCTAAAACGGCCAGCCTACAATACGAAAAACAAGCATATGCAGACGGTTATCACACGATCATCGGCATTGATGAAGCCGGGCGGGGCGCGTGGGCGGGGCCGGTGATGGCAGGCGCAGTCTGCTTGCCAGAGCCAATCGACAGCCTCAGCCATGATCTAGCCGGAGTACGCGACAGCAAAGAGATGACCGCCCGCCAACGGGGTTTGCTGGCGGAAAAAATCCGTGCGATTGCCATTACATGGGGCGTGGGCAGCGCCACCCATAACGAGGTGGACACGCACGGCCTGATTAAAGCGACCAAGCTCGCCATGAGCCGCGCCCTAGAAGTTGCCATGCAACCGGGTTTTATGCCGGACCTCCTGCTATTGGACGCGATGAAATGGGATGATGCACCTGTCGCCTGTGCGCAAAAGCACATTGTAGGCGGGGATAAGCTCTCGTTGAGCATCGCAGCGGCCAGCGTCTTGGCGAAGACCGAACGCGACGCGCATATGATCGCGCTCGATGAACAGTATCCTGATTATATGTTCGGCAAGCATAAAGGCTACGGCACGAAGCATCACCGCGAAGCATTGGCAGCACATGGCGTAAGCGCGGTACATCGCCGCACCTATAAACCCATCCTACGCTATATTGAGGCCACGCATGACCCGTAAAATCGCCCTGGTACACGATTGGCTTAACCAGATCGGCGGGGCAGAAGATGTGCTGCAAACTCTAGTTGAGATGTACCCCCAACGCCCAATCTATACCAGCATCTATGCCCCGGACATCATGCCCACGCATTATCAAACGTGGGACATCCGCACCCGCTGGATTGACCGAATGCCTGCAATTCATAAGCGCCATCAACCCTATTTACCGCTGTATCCACTGGCATGGGGCGGGCTTGATCTTTCCGCATATGATGTGGTTTTGAGCAACAAAAGCGGCTTTTGTCATGGATTTAAGCACGCAGATGAGACATTGCACATCTGCTACTGTCTCGCGCCGACACGCTATGTATGGCAGTTGGACGCATACATCGCACGCGAAGGCATGGGCAAAGTCGCCGGGTTGGGTTTACGGCCATTGGTGGCATGGTTCAAACGATGGGATTACAACGCCGCGCAACGTGTAAATCACTTCATCGCCATTTCTACGGAGATTCAAGAGCGCATCCAGACCTATTATGATCGGGACTCCGTTATCATTTACCCCCCTGTGGATACCAAACGCTTTAATGAACCACAGGTTAAACCCGAAGATTATTTTCTCATCGTATCCCGCTTGATCCCGTACAAGCGCATTGACCTTGCCGTGCAAGCGGCTACACAGCTCAACCTACCCTTAAAGATTGGCGGCAAAGGCCGTGATTTAGAGCGCCTGCAATCCCTGGCCGGGCCTACCGTCGAATTCCTGGGATATGTACCGGATGAAGACCTGCCCGCACTCATGGCAAAGGCTAAGGCGTTTATCTTCCCTGGGCTGGAAGACTTCGGCATTACCCCGGTGCAATCACAAGCGGCAGGCCGCCCGGTGATCGCCTATGCAGGCGGGGGCGCGTTGGATACCGTCATCCCTGGGGTGACGGGCGAACACTTCCACACGCAGAAAGTGGACGCACTCGCAGACGTGATGGCAAATTTTGACGCGGCGCGTTACGACCCGGCAACTATGCGCCAATATGCCGCCCGCTTTGATCGTATTGTGTTTGAAGCGCAAATCCGCGCTTATGTGGAACAAGCCGACCACGCCTTCCGCAACGGCACACCGTTCACATGGCAAGACCCGATCACGACGCGGTGAACTGCGCCATCTGCTCCTGTATCCATATTTGAACATAGGTCATCAGCCGTGCGGGGATGGCTTGCGAGTCTGATGCTTCCTTTCGCTATGGGTTGATTGTATCATGTGAGGCGGTAACGAAAGGACTTGCTGCATGGATTTGATGCTCATTCTTAAGATCTTGCTGCGGCGGTGGTGGATTGTCGCCATCCCGACGGTGTTGGTTGGCGTGTGGGTGCTGCCGGACATCATCAGGAATACCCCGGCTACATCGGGCGGCTTTACGACGACCTTCCGCTATACTGCCGGGCAAGAACGTGATGCGTTCGGCACAATTGATGGCGACCTACAAGACGTATGGGAAGCCTCTTTTAAGCTCGTGGATGCGTTCACGGAGTGGGTACAGACAAGCAGCTTTAAAAACGAAGTCGCACAAGTAGCGGCGGCTAACGGCTTGACCATCGACAATCCGCAAGCCATTCTCATAACACCGGACAACGTGCGGGCTGTCGGGCAGATCACCATGAGTTGGCACGATCCCGACGAACTCATCATCTTAGCGGAAGCCGTCATCACCGTGCTGCAAACGCGCAATGTCGATTACTTCGGCCCGCAATTAGGCGATACATCCGCTGAGGTCATCTTGCTGGATACCCCGCAGATTGCCCCCGCGCCGCCCCCACTGACAAATCGGTTTGGCCCCTTATTACGCTTAGTAATTGGAGTCGCCGCCGGGCTAGGCTTGGCCTTCTTGGTCGATTATATTGACCCCACCTTACGCGAGCGCGATGAACTCCGCCAAATGGGGCTTAACGTCATCGTTACGATTCCGCGTGGCGATCAATAGCATCGGGATCATGCGTATGGAAGTACCACGCAGCGCCTAAGGTCAACCCGGCGAACAATGCCCCGCCAACAATGCCAAAGAGGATAGCTTGGGCTTCGGCATCCACCAAAGTCAACAAATAGAGCGTCATCATGACGATGCTGGCAACCATACCCAAAGCGGCAATCAAGCCGATAGGCGCGACCTGTCGCCGCACCCCTATGTACATTGCCAGTAGCGTCAGAGCAAACAACACGAAAAATATAAAGCCCATGTAAATTGTCCTTTCCGCTAAAGTGTGCGCAAAACCGCCCGCACAGGCGACGCACACGCGAGATCAAGCCGTAGCGGGAGCGCGATGAGTTCATAAACACCATCCGGCACATCCCGCAATTGCAAAAGCTCTAAGTTCACCATCCCGGCCTGCATCAGCGCATGGCGGCATGGCAAATCTTTACTGTTGAAGTCATCAACTGAGGGCGAGTCCAAGCCGATTAACTGGCAGCCTTGCGCCGCCAACCAGCGGATTAAATCCACGCTGAGATATGGAAATTCATCCGGCCATTGGTCGTCTGGAAGATCGCTCACATGACTGCGAATAAGCAAGCGTTCGACATCGACCAAGCCCTCAAAATGCGACGGTTGTAATGCCCCATCGTGTTGATCGACCGTCACGACATGCGCCTTGCCGATATACGCAGTTAAAGGCATCTGCGGCGGGTGAGCGCCATCAGCAACATAATGATAATAGGCATCGGCATGGGTGCCAATGTGCGGACTCAATGTGAGCGTCGTCAAATTGATCGGCGCACCATCCACCAGCTTAATCGGATGCGCCACGCTATAGGGTGCATCCCCCGGCCATACGGCTGTATCCGGTCGTATCGTCCGCGTAATGTCGTAAATCATACCATCCCCACTCTCGTAAATCATATTTAGTTTACCGCACAATCGCCTCAACAATTGTTCAGGCTTGTTTGCAACCGAATAGGACAATACTCACACCCCACTCATGACATGCCTAACTCCCCAAAAGCGGGACAAAATGCGATGATAGGAACGTGAGTAGACCGGATAAGGTAGTGAGCAGGAGATTTAACTTGAGCGAGACTATTACCCATGATGTGATTATTGTCGGCGCAGGTTTGGCCGGGAGTTGGGCGGCGATGGTCGCCAGCCGCGAAGGTGTGCAAAATATCGGCGTATTGTCGAAGGTCCATCCTTTACGGTCACATAGCGGCGCGGCACAGGGGGGTATCGCGGCTGCATTGAATAATGTGCGGCCAGTAGAGGGCACCGGGCCACGCGGGCCACTAGAGCAAATTCCTAACGGCGATCAACCCGTCGATAGCCCAGATTTGCACATGTTCGACACCATTAAAGGCTCGGACTGGCTCGGCGACCAAGACGCAATCTCGGTGTTGGTCAACGATGCGATTGACATTATCTACGAGTACGAGCATATGGGCTGCGTCTTCAGCCGCACGCAAGATGGCCGCATCGCACAGCGGCGCTTTGGTGGACACAGCGCCCCGCGTGCGAATTATGCCGCTGACTGGACGGGGCATGTGCTGCTGCATACCATCCACGAGCAAGCCCTACGGCATGGCGTGAAGTTCTACAGCGAGTGGTACGTGCTGGAACTTATCGTTGAAGATGGCATCTGCCGGGGTGTTGTGGCGATGGACATTATCAGCGGCGAACTGTATACCATGCGAGCTAAAGCAGTGATGTTCGCAACGGGCGGTTATGGTCGCGCCTTTAAGATTACATCCAACGCGACCGCGAACACCGGCGACGGCGTAGCGATCGCTTATGCTGCTGGTGTACCGCTGATGGATATGGAATTTGTACAATTCCACCCCACCGGCATCTATAAGCACGGCATCTTGATGAGTGAAGCCTGCCGGGGTGAAGGTGGCTACCTGACCAATGGCAAAGGCGAGCGCTTTATGGAAAATTACGCGCCGGACAAGATGGAACTTGCCCCGCGTGACTTAGTGAGCCGCTCCGAACAGACCGAAATTGATGAAGGGCGCGGCATCGGCAATGATGGCAAGGGCATCTACTTGGATATGACCCACTTAGGCGCACAAAAAATCCATGAGCGCCTGCCGCAAGTCCGCGAGATTGCGATGAACTTCCTCGGCGTAGACATTATTGACAAACCAGCACCCATCCAACCGACAGCGCACTATAGCATGGGCGGTATCCCAACGGACGTAAACGGCCAAGTGATCGCAGATGCCAACGGCACACCGTTGACCGGGTTCTTCGCCGCTGGCGAATGTGCGTGTGTGAGCGTACACGGTGCGAACCGGCTCGGTACGAACAGCCTGCTCGAAGCATCAGTATTTGGGCGGCGTGCGGGTTATGCCATCGCAGAATTTATCCAGGGTGGCGCGACATTACACCCCATCAGCAACCCAGACCCAACTCGTAAGCAATGTGAGCGTCTGGAACGCTTGATGGACGAGCGCAGCATCAACGGCAACCGCGAGAACATCGCCACTATTGCGGAAGAACTCAAAGTCAACATGACGGAAAACTGCGGGATCTTCCGTGAGGACGAAAAACTGCAAGCCGCCAAGCAAACCATCAGCGACTTACAAGCGCGTTTCGCCAATGCGCGGGTGATGGACAAGACCCGTCGCTTCAATAACGACATCCTGGCCGCTATTGAAACTGACAATCTGCTGAACTTTAGCGAAGTCATCGTTGAGGGCGCACTCGCCCGCACAGAAAGTCGTGGCGCACATTATCGCACCGATCACACCAAGCGCGACGATGACGACTGGCTTAAGCACACGGTCGCTACCCGCGATGCAGATGGCAAGCCAGAATTGACCTATAAGCCCGTCAATATCGACTGGGAAAAGTACCCGCCGCAAGAGCGCAAGTACTAGGTTAGAGAGGAGAGGAGCGTGTTATGAATATCGCCATTCTTTACGGATCAAACGAAGGCCACACTGTTAAAGTCGCCAAGCATATCGTGCAGACAATCCAAGACGACGGCCAAAATGCAGAAGCATTCAACCTTAAATCGTTGCCGAACAACTTCGACCTCAGCCAATATGACGCGGTTATGGTCGGGGCATCCATCCATGCAGGCAATTATCAAACCTATGTCAGCAATTGGGTACGAGACAATTTAAATAGTATCCGCAGCTTACCCAATGCGTTTTTCTCGGTCTGCTTGACGCAAAAAGACACTGACTTTGACAGCCAAACTGAAGTACGCAATTACATTGCTAGCTTTAGTCAACTGACTGGATGGGAACCGGACACCATCGGCTCATTCGCTGGAGCTTTACCCTACACAGAGTATGGATTTTTCAAACGTTTTCTGATGAAACAGATCGTTGGTCAACAAGGTGACGACTCTGACACCTCGCGGGATTACGACTATACCGATTGGCATCAGGTTGGGGAGTTCGCCCGTCAGTTTATTGCTATGCTCAAACAATCAGTAGTAGAAGGATAAGACAGACTCATGGAGCACAAAACCGCGACTGTACGGGTGAGGCGCTTTAACCCCGATGAAGACAAAAAACCGCGTTGGCAGAATTTTGAAATCGAATTAACGCCGGACAAGACCGTCTTAGGCGCGTTGGAAGAAATCAAGGCTTATCACGATGGCACGCTGACCTTCCGTCGGTCTTGCCGCCATGCGATTTGCGGCAGTTGTGCGATGATGGTTAATCGAAAGAATGCTTTGGTCTGCACCACCCCATTAAAGGATGTCGTAGACCGCAAAGGTGTTGCCAGCATCGAACCCCTGCCCTACCTCCCTGTGATTAAAGACCTCGTGGTTGATCGTACCGCCTTCTGGGAGCAGTATGAGCGGGTTAAGCCCTGGCTTGTCCCGCCGGAAGAAACACCGGAAAAAGAATTCCGTATGTCGCCGGAAGAAGTCAAAGCGATGGAATTCGCGGAAACCTGCATTATGTGTGGCGCGTGCTATTCCGCTTGCCCCATCATCGCCGGCAACAAGAGTTACATTGGCCCGCACGCGCTGCTTAAGGCATTCCTGCGCGTCATCGACCCCCGCGACACAATACCGGAAGAACGGATTGACATTGTCAGCACATGGCAGGGATCGTTCCGTTGCCACAAAGTACTCAACTGTACGCAAGCCTGCCCCAAAGGACTTGACCCGGCTAAGGCAATTGCCGTACTTGCCAACAAAGCATTCCAGAGCGATCAGATCAGCGTGGAGCGTAAAGAACGCCTTAAAGCGTTTATCGAGCAAGGTAACGTGCCGATTGAAATGGTCGGCAACTAACCCAATTAATCAAACTCAGGGCGGCGATAGTCGCCCTATTTTTTTGACCTCATCGCTTAGTCACGGCATAATCGCCCCTAACAAAAGAACCTTATGGAGAAAATGTTATGTCTGACTTATTTGATCTGAGCGGAAAAGTAGCCATCGTCACCGGGTCTTCGCGGGGCATCGGCCTTGCCATTGCCGAGCGTTATGCAGAAGCCGGGGCGAAGGTCGTTATTTCCAGCCGTAAACAAGAATCGCTGGATGAAGTCGCCACACAGATGAAAGAAAAAGGGTATAACGACGTTTTACCCATCGCCGCGCACAACGGCCAAAAAGACGCTTTACAAAATCTCGTCGCGCAAACTGTTGAGCAATTCGGCGGGCTAGACATCCTCGTGAACAACGCCGCCACCAACCCGCATTTTGGCTCTTTGCTAGATAGCGACGATGGCATGTGGGAAAAGACCATACAGGTCAATATCATGGGCAACTTCTGGCTGTGTCAGGCTGCCGTCCCACACATGAAGGCGCGTGGCAGGGGCCGGATTATCAACGTAGCTTCAGTTAACGGGTTGCGTCCGGGTACGTTCCAGGGCATTTATAGCATGACGAAAGCAGCCGTCATTAGCTTGACGAAAACGCTCGCTATGGAACTCGCCAGCGATAATATTCTCGTCAATGCGATTGCGCCCGGTCTGGTCAAAACGTACTTTGCACAAGCGATCTGGTCAAATGATGATCTAATGGCGGGTGTTCAAGCACGTACGCCCATGCAGCGCATCGGTGAGCCGGACGAAATCGCCGGGGTTGCGGTATTTTTAGCGTCCGCAGCAGCTAACTTCGTCACCGGGCAAACCTATGTCGCCGATGGGGGTATCACCATTCCGATGATTTAAACAGCACGAGGCTTAAGGGGCTTTCGTAGCCCCTTCAAGGGGGTTGTTTATGGATTTTAAGCTCTACACTGCCAAAACCGTCACCGACTGTATGCGCGAGATCAAAACACGGATTGAGGCCAAGCCGACAAAATCACGCCCGGCGATTAATGGCAAGACAGAAAAAGGGGGCAAGTTTACCATCAGCACCACGCGCCAAGTGTTAGGCCGCATCCCGCATACCACGCACATGAACGGCACGCTGACCCGCGAGAAAGGCGTAACCACCATCGACGGGCACGTTACCGGCGGCATTGGCCCGCGCTGGCGCTTCATTATGTTAGGCGTGTTGATCGTCATCAGTGGGACACTGATCTACATCCAAGAATTGATCTTGGGCATGGCGATATTCGGCATGGGCTTTTTGATGATCGCCCTACTCTATGCGGATTATCAAAACAGTGAGTTTTTACTGATGACTATTGAGTCTAAGCTAAAAGCCAACCCAAACCGCAATAAGTTCAAGACGGACGACAGCACCGATTCATCATAGTTGATGGTCGGCGCGGATTTTATCTAGCAAGGCTTGGCTGCCCTTGTTGACCAGATCATAAACCATATCAAATTTACCATCATAGTATGGGTCTGGCACTTCAATGCGGTTGACCGTCCCTTTTGCATGGGCATAATGCAGGAACATCGCAATGGTCGTGCCATCAGGCATAGACGCGGTATCGCCGTCCTCATTCGCTTGGGGCGCGGCACGCAGAATAGTGCGATAGTTGGAGCGATCCATCGCCAGCACATAATCAAACGCCTTTAAATCTTCAGCGGCAAACTGTCGGGCACGACCATCATAAGGGATTTTGTTACGCTTGAGTACATCGCGGGTGCCACGATGCGCTTGCTCACCGACGTGCCAGCCCCCAGTGCCCGCAGAATCAACTTGGATTTTATCGTCCAAGCCTGCGGTTTTTACTAGGTGTTGAAATACACCATCTGCCATAGGCGAACGGCAGATATTGCCTAAGCATACAAATAATACATTAATCATCGTCGGCGTTTTCCTCCTGTTGTGCGATGCCTTCTGGCGCGGTTTCTTCGGACGTTTCATCTACCGGAGCAGGTTTATCGTCTTCGGCGATGGCGTTCGCCTCTGCCAATGTAAACGGCGATGGAGCATTCTTCATGGCAATTTTACCATCGATAAACGCGCCTTCTTCCGTCGTGAGCGCCGTCGCATTGATGTCGCCCCATACGCGCCCGGTACGTAAAATCTGCACCTTATTACCGATCACATTACCGCGCACAGCCCCGGCAATCGAAATATTTTTCGCGTCGATATCCGCCTCAATTTTGGCGGTTTCCCCCACTAACACGTTACCGCTAATATCGAGTGTCCCGTTGAACGTGCCATCTAGCCGGATGTTCCCGTCGCTCTTGAGCTTGCCTTCCAGCATGGAACTTGCCCCCAACACCGTCTCAAAGCCGAGTGGTTGCGGGCTGCCGGTGGGTGCCGGGCGTGGGGATTGGACACTGCGCGGGGGTGTTGTGGGCGCAGGTTGTTGTTCTTCAACTTCATCAGATTTACGGCGATTGCCGAAAAAGGAGGCCATGCATCTATCCTCTTAATATTGCGTTGCCTTTGCTCATTTAAACCCCATTATCAGCTTATGGTTGTGGGAAACGCGCTAATCTAGCGGATTTGTGCTAATATTTGAGAGATTACTACACCAATTAAACGCAGGAAGAAGGCTATGACAACCATCTGGATGCTGCCACGCATAGATATTCGTTCGATCAAAGAAATCAAAGAGACGCGCCCGACCGCCCTTCTCACCGGGAAGACAGCGTGGAACCTCGTCGGGTCCATGTTAGAACTTCCGCTTGTCGTACAAGCAGAACCGCACACCGTCAAACGTAGCTTTCTCGACACGTTGGCCGAAGGATTACCCGCTCAAGCAGAGGTCATCTATGCCGTCGGTGGTGGATTGGTGGCGGATGTTGCCAAGTATATTGGATGGAAGCGCCATCTGCCGGTGGTCATCATCCCAACCATGTTGAGTGTAGACGGCTTCTTCACGTCAATTGTCGCCGTGCGCGAGGAAGGCACCGTCGGCTATGAGATGACAGGCCCCGCTGATCGCGTCATTATTGATTGGGATGTGGTCAGCGCAGCACCGAGCCACCATCGCGGCACGGGCATCGCGGAGATTTTGAGCATCGTCACCGGGCTTTTGGATTGGCGTTATGCTGCCGAGCGCGACAAAAACACCGAGCTAGAGCGCTTCCAACCTTGGGCGGCAGGCTTGGCCGCAGGTATCGCCCAGCAAGCCTTTAAGATCGCCAAAGGTGTGGGCGAAGGCAAGGTTGAGTCGCTGCGCAATTTGCTTGATCTCATCTGCATGGAAGTGCAATTGACGAATCAACTCGGCCATAATCGCCCGCAAGAAGGCTGCGAACAATACTTCGCCTATGCCATAGAGCCGAAGGTTGCGCGTGATCGCGGTATTCCTTACGCGGACTTGGTCGGCCCAGGCATCTTGATCGCCTCCGCACTGCACGGGCAAGATACAGCCGCGATCCGCACGACATTACAAAATGCAGGCATCCGCTTGGGGCAGCTTGACCGCAACGACATTATTGATACACTGCAATCGCTGCCGCAGTACGTCAAAATGCACAATCTGCCGTATAGCATCCTCCATGATATGGACATCGACGCGGACAAAGCCGCCGAGTTAATCGAAAAAGCGGGACTTGATACAGTCGGCAGCGGTGGGGTTTAGCCTGCCGACAACGACGTATAACTATTTACTTTTACATGTATGTATATACAATTGTGTGACAAAAGGGCGCGGATAATGCGCCTTTTGTTTATGTAAATGAGGAAGCAGATATGATTAACTTTGGTACGGACGGTTGGCGGGCTGTCATTGCCGACACGTTCACCTTTGAAAATGTGCGGCTCGTCTCGCAAGCCGTTGCGAACTGGCTCAACGCACAAAACATCAATAATCCTTCTATCGTCATCGGCTACGATACCCGCTTTTTATCTGACCGCTTTGCTATGGAAACAGCGTGTGTGATGGCGGCCAACGGCATTAGCGTATGGCTCACCCGGACTGATGCCCCAACGCCAGCCATCTCGTTTAACGTTGTAGAAAAGCAAGCCAGCGCCGGGATCGTCATCACCGCCAGCCACAACCCACCGCGCTATAATGGTTTCAAGGTCAAAAACCGCTTCGGCAGTTCTGCCACATCAGCAGAATGTGACGCTATAGAAGCCGAACTGGTCAAGATCACGCAGAACGGCAACACCGTCAACATCATGGACCCAGACGCGGCGCTAGAAAGCGGTTTGATCCAACTATTTGACCCATCTTGGCTGTACTATCAGCATTTGACCGAACTCATCGACATCAACATCATTTCACGCGGGGAACTGGACATCGTGGCGGATGCCATGTGGGGTGCAGGGCGCGGCGCTGTAACCAGCATCTTAGCGCGGAGTCGGTGTCATGCTGTCGGCATCCGCGATGTGCTTAACCCAGGGTTTGGTGGCATCCACCCGGAGCCGATGCTCAAGTATCTCAATCAATTGGTTGCGACGGTACAACGCTTACAAGCGGATGTCGGGCTAGCCACCGATGGCGATGCAGATCGCATCGGCGCTATTGACGCGCAAGGCAACTATATCGACCCACATCATATTTTTGCGCTGTCCTTGCGCCATCTCATCGAAAATAAAGGCCAACGCGGGGATGTCGTCAAGACGGTTTCCACCACATTTATGATCGATGCCATCGCCCAAGCCCATGATCTCACCGTGCACGAAACACCGGTTGGGTTTAATCACATTGCTGATTTGATGATGAAGCAAGACATCCTGATGGGTGGGGAAGAAAGCGGCGGTATGAGCATTCGCGGTCATATCCCGGAGGGCGACGGCATCCTCATGAGTTTACTGTTGCTGGAGGTTATCGCAGCCGCGGAAGCCCCCCTGCACGAAATCGTCGCGGACTTGCAAGCAACCTATGGTCCGGCGCACTACGAACGCATTGATGCACGTCTAAAGACAAAATTGCCGAAGAAAGATGTTGTGCGCATGTTAGCGGAAGCCCCCCCTGCCATACTCGGCGGCGAGACTGTCACCCGTGTTGATACACTGGACGGGGTGAAGTTTTACCTTGCTGATAACAGTTGGTTGCTCATACGCCCAAGCGGAACGGAGCCGGTGCTGCGCATCTACGCGGAAGCCCACACGCCGGAAGCCGTCAAAGCGATGCTGATAGCAGGCCAAGCGATGGGCGACCGCGCCTTAGAAGCCCTGACTTAACCGCGTGTTGTCAGGCGCTTGAGCAAGTCAAACCAGAAGGGCGCACCCTGGGCAGCGGCTAATGTGGTCAAGCCGATACCGATAATCTTTTCCAGCAGCAACGACCACCAATTCCCGTTGTTACCCGGCCAGAAGTTCCATAGGTTGCGCGGGTTATTGCGCGGGTCGGGTAGCCCCAATGCCAGGCTTTGTTCGATCATGTCATCTGTTACAGGGGTAATCTCCCAAGAGATAGGCAATTGTAATTCGAGCAAAGTCTGGGCTGTTTCTTGTGCAGTGCGGCTTTGCTCTAATACATCTTCGACGGTAGTTTCTGTTGAGGGGGTATCACCTTCGGTTTCTTCTGCGGGTGCATCATCTTCAGTAGGTGGTGTGCTAGGCGATGGGATGGTAATCGCGGTTGTATCAAACGCAGCGGCGGCTTGCGCGACGTTCTGCCGTAATTCAGGATTTTCCCATAATGTCCGCGCCAAATACAGCGTATCCACATTGAGCACTAAGGTCATTGTTAACGCCACGCCTAACGAGATGCGTTGCAGGTTTTTCTTAAAGGTTTCGCTCGCCCGCCCCATGCCATCATTGAACCAACTCACCAGTTTGTCGTTGGCTTCGTCAATGTTCTTGGCGGTGGTCAAGACGGTGCGCAGCGCGGATTTTAAGCGTGGATCGCGGATCTGTTGAATGCCGTGTTCCAGGGCGACCAAATCACCATCGCCTAAATGCCGTAGTGCGCTAATTGTCGCCTCAAGATCTGTCAAACCCGAAAGCAATGCTTTGCGGATGCGCTCATCGGGGATTTGATCCATGCGGACGTAAATTTTGCGCAGTGTCTCTTCGGAAAAGAAGCTCTTAAGATTTTCCAGCAATTCACGCATTTCGGATTTATCAATGGCGTTTGTCATATCATTGATGGCATCTTGCAATTCCGCAAAGAGCGTAATGTTGGACTGCTCCAATAACGTCCCAATGAGTGCCTCAACAAAAGTTTGCGGCGGGATGTAGTTCACCTCGGTGACTTCCGCATTGATAATTTTATCCGCAACTTGATCGGTAAAAAGCATCTGCGTCGGTTGCGAGACATCCACCATCTTAATCAACGGGTGCGAAAGCATTTTCGCTTGTAGCTGTTTATCGGTGATGAGGTCTTGCAAGCCTTTTTTGAGATTCTTCGCCCGCAGGTTAAACGCGGATGTGATCGCCGTGTTAGTCTGTGTGACAAGCAAAGCCATCAACGCGAAGACGAACACCAATCCAATGACAACCTCTATCAGCGATGATCCAAACATGGGCAGAACTCCCCCTTTTATGCAGCATTCTCTCTATTTTAGACCGAAACGCCAATGGATGCACTTTGTAAGGGCAAAGTCGGCGTAGGTGTCGGTGTCGGCGTGGGCGATGGCGTAATGTTCGGGTCTGCCGTGTTGGTTGGTCGCGGAGTCGGTGTGATCGTCGGCGTAGCTGTAGGCATGGGCGTAACCGTCGGCGCAGGTGTGAAGGTCATGGTCGGTGTGGGGGTCGGGTTGAGTGCCTCAATCACATCTTGGAACATATAAGCCTCGTTGACACGGCGCGTATTCGGGTCTAAATCCAGCAGATACCATTCCGCAGCATCCGGCGCACGCCCCAAAACGCATACTTCGCGGCCTAAGTCGAAGATGTCTATACGTGGGGCATCCGTAGATGGCAGAGCGCGGACGCTGGCGCGGTCTACACTGACGACAAAGGTCATGCAGTCCGGCACCGGCGTAAAGGTCGGCACCGGGGAAACATCGCCCTGCCCTAGCAGATCATTAGATGACGGCTCAGATTGGGCCATGGCATCCCCCCCGGCAATGCGCGGCGGGGTCGGTTGGCGGACAGTCACGGTGGCCGTTTCGGTCGCGGCACGGTTGGTCGCTTCGACTACGCCTAACCCACCGGAGGCGACAAAATCCTGTACACCCTGCACGAGATAATACACGCCGAACACTAAAGCCACGCCCAGCAAAAACACCAACCAAGCGGGCGGGCCACCACGCGGAGACGGCGGGCGGCTTTGTGTGATGGGGCGGCGGTTCAAGCTCATAACGACCTTAACCTAATTCAACATTGATTTTAAGCATACCGATTGACACATCACTTGGCTACTTATCATCGGTCAAGCGTAGGCTCTGCTGGAGCGCATCCGCGAGATGATGCAGGGTGAACCCACGTCGCAAAACCGTTACTGCGCCAGCGTTGAGCGCGGCGGCATGTTCATCAGCGGTAAAGTCAAGCGCCGTCATTAGAATAACGGGGATGTGTGCCGTTTGTGGCTGCGCGTTGATCGCCCGACATAGCGTTAAGCCGTCCATATCCGGCATACGAATATCGCTCAAGACGACATCCGGCGTGATATCTTCGAGCAATTGCAACGCCTTTTCGCCACTGTTAGCAAAGGTCGCGGTGTGCGCTAAAGCCGCTAAAAAACCCTCTAATAATTCACGATTCAGCCAATCGTCATCAACCACCAGCACATGCAGCAGATTTTCTGATGTAGTCATAGGCTTTTGTTCCGTTCGCTCTCATGCACATCTGTTAGAGTGTGCGTATACTGTCCGTTAATTGACATCATCTACGCTATGTTTGACACACTGGTTATCGGCGCGGGGCAAGCCGGGCTTGCTGCCGGGTATCATCTGCAACGTGCTGGCATCAACTTTGCCATTTTAGATGCCAACCCGCAAGTAGGCGGTTCTTGGCAGCATTATTGGGATAGCCTACGTTTGTTTTCCCCGGCACGCTATTCTCAATTGCCGGGTATGGCCTTCCCTGGGCACCCTATGCGCTATCCAACCCGCGACGATGTTATCGCCTATCTACAAGATTACGCCACTCATTTTAACATGGATGTTCGCACCGGGGTGCGCATCTGTGAGATTTACAAACATGGCGAATTTTTCACGCTGGAGACGGCAGGCGGCGCACGCTATCAAGCGCGGAGCGTGATCGTCGCGGTGGGCGTATTTAATCGGCCTTACATCCCGGATATTCCCGGTCAATTTAACGGGCATACCCTGCATTCGTTCGATTATCGCACACCAGAGCCATTTCGCGGACAGCGGGTTATCGTCGTCGGTGCGAACAATTCCGCCGTGCAGATCGGCTATGAACTGGCACAGGTGGCGCATGTATCGCTCGCAGTACGGCGGCCTATCGTTTGGCGATCCAAGCAGATTTTAGGCAAAAATTTATTCTTCTGGATCCACCGCACCGGGCTTGATATGATCCCGTTGGGGCATTTCATCCACCTGAGCGATAACAATTGGGTGATTGATGATGGCACTTACCGCCGTGCGGTCAACGCAGGCCACCCCAATACGCGCAGGATGTTTACAGCATTGACGCACGATGGCGTGATCTGGCCGGGCAATCACTATGAGCCAGTCGATACGATTTTATATGCAACCGGCTACACACAAACCAATATCCCCTTCTTGCAGAAGCTCGGCGCGTTATGCCCGCACGATCACACCCCACTCCAACGCGGGGGCATCAGCACGGCCATTGACGGCCTGTATTATGTCGGTGTATTTGGGCAACGTACCGCCGCCTCAGCGACGTTACGCGGTGTAGGCGCAGACGCGGCTTATGTCGTCAGCCATCTATGCCGAAAAATACATTGTCCTTAACGCTTGATTGTCGCATAATGGAGGCATCAACACCATGAGGGGATGCCATGCGTTTTGCTCAACAAGCAGAGGTCGCCGTCTATTATGGCATAATCGGCACTGCGATCCTTATCGTCGCCCAATACAGTTACTATCTCAGCGAAAATGACACTTCAGGGCTACCGTTATTGCTCGGCATCGCCACTGTGTTTATGCTGCCATTTTTGCTCATCATATACCGCACATACAAGCCGTTAGCCCCTATCGCTTACCATGCGTCACGCTGGCGTTATATGCCGCTGCGTTGGGCATGGCTCGGCTTTGGCATCGCGTGGATGTTTGTCACGTTCTTACTGGCTGGGGATGGCCTGCTGACGCGCACATTGTTTATCATGTGGATGACGGGCATTGTGTACTGGTGGTTTTTGCTCGGTGGGCGTGTGCGCTGGCATACACTGACAGTAAAGCTCAACGGGCACACACTCGCCGTTTTGACAATTTTGGGCATTGGTGCGTTTGCCTTGTTCTTCCGCTTGAACACCGTCCCGTATGAGATGATCCCCGACCATCGCTTAAAGATGCTTGATGTCTTGGCGATCAGCGAGGGTGACACCCGTCTATATTACATGCTGTCCTTCGGGCGGGAACCACTGCATTTTTATTTGAGCTATGGGCTATCATTAGCATTCGGCGTGAGCTTTCTCACACTCAAGTTCGCGGGGGCGCTCATGAGTTGGTTAACCCTCATCGCCGCTTATGCCCTGGGGCGCACCATCGGCGGTAAACGCTTGGGTCTCATCACGCTGATTTTGATGAGCAGCAGCTTATGGTTGCTTATCGGCGGGCGGAGTGGTTTCCGCGTGACGACTTCGCTACTACCAACGACACTATATATTCTGTTCCTGTGGCGAGCCTTTCATCATGGCCGCCGCCTTGATTTTTTATTGGCGGGGTTGGTGCTAGGTGTTGCGCTCTATACCTACTATGCAACCCGCGCTTTGCCTGCCATCGCTATCGGTGGGTTTGTCATGTGCTGGTTACTCGCCCCCCGGCGTGAGCGGTGGCCGCTGACGCTCAATTTCGCCGCGCTGGTGCTCATGGCGTTGATGGTCTATATGCCGCTGTTGAGCTTTTGGTTTAACTCCCCGGATGATTACTGGTTACGCGCCGATGGCCTCAGCCAAGGGTTCGATATAGGCGGTATCATCAGTAGTTTTATCGAAACCATGCTGGTGTTCAACATGCCGCTTGACCCCTACCCGGCCAATCATCCTTATTATTGGGGCAGCACTGGACCAATCATCGCCGCTTTGTGGCCGATTGGACTTCTTTTGTGGGTGGTCGCCACCATCAAAACGCGGCGCTGGATGAACCTATTCTTGCTGATCGCCTTCGCCGTGATGTTGCTGCCGTCGGCTATCGCATCCAACGCTGTAGACACCCCAAGCACGCGGCGCGTTTTAGCCGCGTTTACGTTGGTGACGTTTTTCGCCGCCTTTACTATCGAGCAGATTTTTATACTATTGCAGCATAGCGAAAAAACGTGCTTGGCAGGGTGGACCAGTAACGGGTTTGTCTTCGCTTTGTTGATCGCCTCACTTATCATCAACTGGAATATGTACTTTGTTGATTTTGCCAAGCAAGTACGTACATTTGGCGTTAACCCGCGTGATGTCGCGGCGACTTATGATGCGTTTGTGCATGGTGGCGGCCAACCTGATGATGCTTACATCCTATTTAACCACACGATTTGGACAGACCCCGATCAAGTGCAAGCCTGGATTGACCCGGCCATTTGGACATTCCCAATCTTAGTGGAGTTAAACAGCGTAACCTGTAATTACATCAACGACGGCGACCCACAACTGTTTATCTACCCACCGACACAAACCATACGACCCTGGTTAGACCGTTGTTTTGCCAATTACAAATTATTCGCATTTGTTGACCGCTGGAATATCGAACGCTTTAATTACACCATTACAGAGGGTGTTAGAGGGGGACGCTGACCGTCCCCTGTGTGTGGATTTAGTCCATGTTTTTAATGATGTGCGTGGCGAATTCGCTCGTCTTGACTTCCGTCGCGCCGTCCATCTGGCGGGCGAAGTCATACGTCACAACTTTTTCGCTCAAGGTCTTCTCGTAAGCCTTGGTGATGAGTTCCGCCGCCTCGAACCAGCCGAGATGCTCCAGCATCATCACCCCACTAAACAGCAGCGAACCGGGGTTCACCTTGTCCAAGTTCGTATACTTAGGCGCGGTGCCATGTGTAGCTTCAAACAAGGCAATTTCATCGCCGATGTTCGCACCGGGGGCGATGCCCACACCACCCACTTCTGCCGCAAGCGCATCACTCAGATAATCGCCGTTGAGGTTGGTCGTGGCGATCACGTCATGCTCACGCGGGCGCAGCAGCATTTTCTGGAACATGATGTCGGCGATGGTATCCTGCACTAGGATTTTGCCCTCCGGCACTTTACCGCCGTGCTTTTCGGCCACGTCATCCCAAGAGATTATCTCCTCCGGGAATTCTTCGGCGGCCAGTTCATAGCCCCACTTACGGAACGCACCTTCGGTGAACTTCTGGATGTTGCCCTTATGCACCAACGTGACGCTCTCGCGGCCTCGTTCAATCGCGTATTGGATCGCCGCACGGATCAGGCGCTTACTGCCGAATTCGCTGATCGGCTTAATGCCCAAGCCCGCACCCTCGAAGAAACCTGTCGCACCCATTTCTTCGCGTAGGAACGTTGCCAGCTTGTCGTTTTCCGGCGTACCGGCTTCAAATTCGATACCGGCGTAGATGTCTTCGGTATTTTCACGAAAGATCACCACATCCACATCTTGCGGCTCTTTGAGCGGGCTAGGCACGCCGTTATACCAGCGCACCGGGCGGATGCAGCTATACAGATCAAGCACTTGGCGCAGGGTTACGTTTAAACTGCGGAAGCCTTCGCCAACGGGTGTGGTCAACGGGCCTTTGATGCC
>DAOTTT010000092.1:0-14256 GCA_034437635.1 Anaerolineae bacterium
GAATTCACCGCGCTGTTACTTGTTGGGAGCACATGGTCGTTCCTGTACATGGCGGAGCTTGCCAGCAGCAACCCGGAGTTGATGACCGTCTTTGCGCTCCTTAAGCAAGTACCCATCATATGGATCAGTGTCCCTTGGATCCTTTTCGCCTTGCGCTTTTTCGTCCGGCAGCAAGTCGATCAACCTTATTCGCCCATTATGCGCCGGGTCGCCATCGCGTTTAGCATCATCCCGACCATCTCAACTATTTTGCTGTTTACCACCGATCTCTACATCGTCAGCCGCATCTTAACCGAGTCCTTCGGCGTGAATGTCGTAGAATTTACGTTTGGCCCGGTGGCATTTGTGCTGCTCGCCCAAGCCTACACGCTGACCTTTGTCGGTACGATCTTACTGTTAATCGCGGCGGCAAAGTTCTTCCGCGAGAAGCGTCAACGCCCTTTTATTCTGTTGCTATTGATCTTTTTACCCGCCATTAACGGTGTCATCCCCGCCCTGGGCAACATCAACATCGACATCACCCCGTTGACCTTCTCCATCACAGCGATTGTTCTAGGCGTTGTCTTGCTCCAACTGCGCATCTTCGACTTGCTGCCGGTGGCTTATGATCGCGTCGTCGCGGATATGGTGGATGGCGTGATGATCGTGGATAACGAACGCCGCATCCTGGATATGAACCAAGCTATGGAGAAGTTGACACAGGTTAAGTTAGCGCAAGTTTACGATCAGCGCGTGCTGGATGCCTTCCCTGATATGACACATATCAGCGAAAAGCATGATGATGAAGTCGCCTTTGAGGACGAAGTACAACTCGGTGACCGTTTTATTGAATTACGTGTTTCTCCACTAAGAGACACGACCAAACGCACAAAAGGCCGCTTGATGATCTTCCATGATGTGACAGAACGCCGCAAAATGGCTCAAGAACGCCAGAGCAGCGAGCGTCGCTATCGGACGCTGTTTTCGCGGGCGACAGATGCCATCCTGTTACTTGGCTTTCAAAATGAACAGATCATTGATGCTAACACCGCCGCCAGTTATATGCTTGGCTACAGCCATGATGAACTCATCGCCATGAAGATGCCGGACTTGCAAGCCGAAGACCAACGCCGCGAGATCAGCACGACCAACCCGCGCTTTGAGATCGTGATGAAGCACAAAGCGGGCAACAGCATCCCCTGCGAACTCTCACTCGCGCCGATTAAAGACGGCGACAAAACGCTATTTTTAGCCGTCATCCGGGATATTACGGAGCGCAAAGCGGTTGAAGAAGACCTCAACACCCGCCTGACGCAACTCCAAGTCTTGCGCCAAGTCTCGGACGAAATCGCTGATACCTTAGATGTCGATCACGTCTTGATGATCTCGCTTGATGCGGCGCTGCGCTTGAGCGCCGGGCACGCCGGGTTTATCGCCTTGCTCAACGAGCATAACGTGATGGCCGTCAAGACCATCGGCTCATATACGCGCAACGTCAATTTGCAAGACTCGGTGCTGCAAGCCGCCATCCAAGAGCAAAATGGCATCTACATCCCGGATATACGCGCCAGCGACGACCCCGGCGACCATCTCCCCCAAAGCCAAGCGCGGATCGTCGTGCCGCTGATCTCCCGTTACAACGTAATCGGCCTGCTCAACCTGGAAACGACCATCAGCGACCGCTTTAGCGAAGAAGTCTTCGAGTTCATGCAAATTCTCGCGGACCGCATCGCCGTTGCAATGGATAACGCCCGCCTGTATAAACAAGCCCAATTACAAATCGACGAACTGCGCGAACTCTACGAGCAAGTCAGCTACCTGGAAGGCATCAAGACGGATATGATCCGCATCGCCGCCCATGACCTGCGTAATCCGTTATCCGTTTTGCTTGGCTATCTCACCGTTATGGAATTAGACATTGATGACTTCACAGAAGAATATCAGGATTTCATCCTGTCAATGCTCAGGGCCGTGCGCCGCATGAACGTTATGATTGACGACATCCTCTCGCTAGAGCGCATCGAGCGCATGGCAACCCAGGATGTCGGCGAACCGTTCGACTTACTCCCTAGCGTCCACGAAGCCGTGCAAGAATTCAGCAAGCAGGCCAAGCAAAAGCAGATCACGCTGCACTACTCCCCGCCGGAAGAAACCGATACCGTGAACGTGCTAGGCGATGCCCCACAAATTTACGAAGCCTTGACCAACCTCATCAGCAATGCCATTAAATACACGCCGGAAGGCGGCACCGTCACCGTTACGCTGGATTTATCCGAAGTAGGCACCGTCACCTACAAAGTGACCGATACCGGCATCGGCATCCCCCAAAACCAACAAGATCGCTTATTCCAGCCTTTCTTCCGCGTGAAGGACGAGCAGACGCGCAAAGTCCAGGGGACGGGGTTGGGCTTACATCTGGTTAAAAACATCGTCGAACGGCACAAAGGCGCGATGATCTTTAAAAGCGTCTACGGTGAAGGCAGCACGTTTGGCTTTCGGGTGCCACTCCATACAGAAAACAACGTCCCAGCATAGTATCCCCCCCCCGCGAACAAATCACAGCGCTACACACCGCCCCGCCGGATGAAACGCGCTTTGTCATTGTCGCAATCCCACTACTCACAATGGGCGTATGGCTATCTTTGCTGTTTGGCGTTCATGCAGAATCAAAAACGGGAAGCGTTGATTGCCCCCCGTTTGGGTTGAAACTTAGAGGATTTGCGAGAGAAAGAGCTTGGTACGCTCGTGTTGCGGGTTCTGGAAGAAGTGCTCCGGCGTGCCGACTTCCACCACGCGCCCACTATCCATGAAGATGACGCGATCCGCCACTTCCCGCGCAAAGCCCATCTCGTGCGTAACGACGACCATCGTCATACCACTGCGGGCGAGTTCCTTCATTACGTCCAGCACTTCTTTAATCATCTCCGGGTCAAGCGCAGAAGTCGGCTCGTCAAAGAGCATAATCTTGGGGTTCATCGCCAAGGCACGGGCAATCGCCACGCGCTGCTGCTGCCCACCGGAAAGCTGACCGGGGTACTTATACGCCTGGTCATGGATGCCAACACGCTCTAACAAGTCCAACGCGATCTGCTCCGACTCCATACGAGAACGACGGCGCACATACCGCTGCGCCAACGTCACGTTGTCCACCACCGTCAAATGCGGGAACAAATTAAACTGCTGGAACACCATGCCGATCTCCCGGCGAATAGTGTTGATGTTCTTCAGGTCGTTACTCAGTTCAATGCTATCCACCATAATCTGCCCCTCTTGGTGTTCTTCCAAGCGGTTCATGCAGCGGATGAGCGTAGACTTACCCGACCCCGACGGTCCGATGACGACCACCACTTCGCGTTCCTTAACCGACATGTTGATGTCGCGCAGGGCGTGGTATTCACCGTACCACTTATTGACCCCCACGCATTGAATGATGTCATAATCGCTGATGTAATGCTCGCGTGGAGCCTCCTCCACAGCGGTCATTTCTCTACCTGTTTGTTCGTCTGTCATCTTCCAATACCTCTGGTTAATTTTCGTTTACGTTCATGCGTTTAACCGCGCCGGATAGCACCCGCGCCCGTCCGCTCGATGCGGCGGCTCACATCAGCCATCAAATAGCTGAAGACGAAGTAGGCCAAGCCCACATAAAGATAACCCTCGCGGGTAAACAACGAGTACCCCGTCTGCGAGTCGCCGAGAATCTGGTTCATTGTACCCAACACCTCAAACAAACCGACGATGAACACCAGCGATGTATCCTTAAACAAGCTGACCGCTTGCCCCATAATCGCCGGGATGACCGCCCGCAACGCCTGCGGCAACACGATCAACGACGTGGTGTGGAAGTTGTTAAGCCCCAACGCCTGTGATGCTTCGATCTGTCCCTTGGGGATGATCTGCAAACCTCCCCGCACAACCTCCGCGAGATAAGCCGACATAAACAAGGTCAACATAACCATCACACGGACCACAAGGTCAACGTCCTGCAAGCCAAAGCCGAAGAACGGCAAGATAAAGCGCCCGAAGAACAACAAGGTAATCAACGGCACACCGCGAATAACCTCAATGAAGACCGTACACAGCAAGCTGACGATCGGCAGGCTACTGGTGCGCCCTAGCGCCAACAACACGCCCAACGGGAACGATGCAATAATCGCCACTGCGGAAAGCAACAACGTAAGCAACATCCCACCGTAATCTTGGCTAGAGATTGAATCCAACGGAATTTCAGCGGGTGGGGTGCCATCTACGGGTGTAGGTGGCGGCTCGAACCCGGTCAGCAACGTCCACATCAACGGGATGGACAACAGCCACAACAGCGTTAATCCGCGTGTGGCCGCTGATGGGGCTTCTTTGGCGAATTGCACCCCGGAGTACATCAAGCCCACCAGCATCAAGCCCACAAAGACGGCAAAACTCGTACTTTCTAGCGATGGCACTGGATTACCCAATAACGTTACCTGGATGCCGAAGTACAGGAAGATCAACCCACCGCCGATTAAACTCAGCGTGCGCTCCATGCGCTCGTGTCCGACTTCGGAGCCAATGCGCATCGTGAGCGAAAAACGCCCGACGAGATACCCAAACAAGCCGATCAACGCCAAGTTGATAAACAACCCGCGTGATTCCAGCAAAAACGGTGCAAGCTGCAAACTGAAGAATTGACCCAATTGAGCGCGGCGACCTTCAAAACGCATATCTGTGCGGTTGACCGCCGTCACACAGGCTGCGCAATCCGCAATCGCTTCGTGCTCAGGTTGTGGCCCGTAGCGTTCCAGCACTTCCTGCCGCCCTGTAGACGTACTGCGGAAGACTTCAATCTGGTTTAGTCTAATCCACGCCGCGCCCTGTGTGCCGGGGTTCTCCTCGTCGTATTCCGCAACAATGGTATACCAGCCAGTCGTCGGCAGGACGAAAGAAGCCGTCAGCGGCTCCGTAGAGCCGTTCGTAAACGGCGTAGCGGCCACCTGTGTTGTATTGTGATACAACACCAACCGCAAGTTGAGATCATAGACTGTCGGGTCTACCCCCTGGAATTTGACCTCACCCACACGCACATTGTACGCATCAAAGGACGTGCTGCCCTGTTGGTTGTCGTTTTCCGTGTAGGTACCGGCTAACGTCTCAATCTCATAGTCAGCGGCATCCGTCAATGGATCCACCGTAAAGCTGACTTCTTGCCCCGCTTCCGCCGGGAAGTTCACATAACGCTGTTGATAATCCGGTTGCGTCCAGACGTTGACCGTCGGTTCTTCCACACTTTCCGATAGTGGCGGAATAACCCACATCGCCACTAAAATCAACACCGTAGCGATGACGATAGACCGCGTTAAACGCCCCCAAATCGCTACGGAGAAAAAAGTCAAAAAGACTAAAACGCTGACAATCGCATCCGCACGCCAAATCTCATCTTGAGGGAACAAGTTCCCCAAAGAGAGCGCCCGTAAGTTCAAGAAGACGATTTCCCACTGTGCGCGGAACACCGTCCAATCGATGAAGCTCATCACCGCTAAGGCCACGACAACCAGCGTGAACAAGGTCAGCACGATGTCCGCTGGCGTTTTAAACAGATTCTCGCGCATCCATTTGATAATGCCCACTTCCGTAACCGGTGGGCGACGTGGCGGCGGCGGCTCAGCTTCCGCGACGTAAAATGACCCACCCGGTTCTATGCTTTGATCCGCCATATTAGCGTGTCCTCAGTTGTGTCGAACGATTGACAAAGTTCGTCAAGACTGAAAGCGTCAGGCTCAACGCAAGATAAAGCAACATCAAACCGACGAAGAACGGCACCGCTTGACCGCTTTCGTTATTCGCCAGGATGACGACGCGATAAATATCGACGTAGGTCACCAAAATCGCCAAACTGCTGTTTTTGCCCAGGTTGACGTATTGGTTACCCAACGGCGGGATAATCAAGCGGAGCGCCTGCGGCAGCACCACTAGTTGCAACACCTGCCCACCGGAGAAGCCCTGCGACCGCGCCGCTTCGATCTGTCCATGTGGCACGGACTGAATACCCGCCCGCACGATTTCCGCGATAAACGCCCCCGTGTAGAACGTCAACCCCAGGAACAACGCGACAAAGGCGATCGACAGCTCCGCACCGCCCAAAACTTGCCGCCCGACCTGCGTCGGGTAATCCATGTAAAACGCACCCGATGATGACAGCGGCCAACCACCCGCAAGCAGCCAACCCGCCGCGACAAACACCAGCAAAAGCGGCATCCCGTAGCGCAGCACCCGCGCCGGTGCGCCGGTGCGCTCCTGTACGCCCAAGCGCCAACGCCGGATAAACAGATAAATAGCAACACCGATAGCCGTTAACACCAAGAAGATCGGAAAATTCGATGTCGGCTGCAAAGACACGACGTTCATCGCCTGATTGTTGAGCGAATAAAAGCTCTGCGGCGCAGGCACAGTTTCCGCAAAGGCCAAATCCCCGAAGACCGCCCGCAACGGCTCTAATGGCCGCAACGCCCAATAAACTGCCTCCGTATCCACCGGGCCGAAGGTCTCCGATGAGTACAAGGTATCGCGGCGACCCGGCAATAATTGGGTCAGCAGGCGATAAATAAAGAGCAATTGCACCGGCAACGGCGTATTGCGGAAGATTTCCACAAAAACGACAGCTACCCCGCGCACCAGCACATTGTTAGACAACAAGCCAATCCCGACCAAAACACCTAAAAATGTACACGCAATGAGAGAGAAAAAGACCACACGCAAGGTGTTCGCAATGCCCGTGATAAAGGCGCGAGTCACCGTGCCGCCGGTCAAATACTGCCGGGCTTCTTCCGGTATGCGCGATGGTGGGAAAGCGATAAAAAACACAACTAATAATATAAAACCTAAGACATATAAGCCCGCTTGCGTCGCATTTTCATCGTTGCTACGCGGTGGTTTGCGCTCGCCTGTTTCCGTCTGTATCGCAGCGGGCTGTGCCGGTTGTACAGCGCGGCTTGCCAAAAATCGAATACGTGGCTTGCCGTCAGGGTCTGTGTTAAAAATACGCACAATCCCTCGGCTAACATTCGCCGTCGTGCGTCCCAGTTCCACCACAGACTCGCGCTGCGTCCACAACCCCCAGGCCAACGCGAAGAACATCACCCCATAAAATATAGAGGCTCCCAGTTCAATCACTTGGTCATCCGCGACCCAATTCCAATCGGTCGTCGCATCAGGGCCTTCGGAGAGCGCGACAGTAAACGGCCCGCGATAAATGCCAAAATTTAGCGGGATGTTGGACTCGGCCAAGTTGCGCTGCAAATTATTGACCAGGAAAACCGAGAAGATAATCACACCGATCAAAAAGATCACCTGTGCCAATGCACGCAACACGCGCACATCACGATACCAGGGGATTTCCGCAAAATTGACCGCTTCGGCGGCGATAGTACCTTCGTTATTTTCAATCATTGCCATAGGCGTTCTATCCTGTAACTAACAGAGGCGAGAGCATACGCCTCGCCCCTGCTAAAACGGCTTAAGTTATATCGTGCGGATTAACGCCAGGCCGGGCTGTACAGCAGGCCGCCGCGTGTCCACAGGTCGTTCAGGCTGCCTTCACGCGGGATGCCGATGGCAACGATGTTGCGATCGTAGATTTCCGCGTAGTTGCCCACAGCAGCGATGATGTCAGCAGCGAAGCTGTTGCTGATGCCCAGCGCATCGCCATAACCATCTTCGGTCATACCCAGGAAGCGTTGGATGTTCACATCTTCGCTTTCCATAAAATCACCGATGTTTGCGCTGGTGATGCCCAGTTCTTCCGCTTGGAAGGTGGCATAAACCGACCAGTTCACGATGTCGCCGAAGCCACTGTCATCTTCCAGGTACATCGGGCCGAGCGGTTCCTTGGAGAGTGTGTCCGGGAGCAGCGTGTAAGCAGCCGGGTTGCTGGATGCAGAACGCAGCGCGGCCAACTGGCTCTTGTCAGAGGTCAGCACGTCGCAAACGCCTGCTTCAAAGTCAGCGAGGTTTTCTTGCGGGCCAGCCGCCAAAACCAGTGAGGGGTCTTCACCGAACAGAGCGCGGTAAGCATCCGTGATGTTCTTTTCTGTCGTCGTACCACTGGTGGAGCAGAAAGCTGCGCCTTCAGCGTCGGCCAGGGTGGCAATACCAGCGTCAATCGGAACCAACAGACCTTGACCATCATAGAAGGTGGTCGGGCCGAAGTCGGAACCCAGGGTGATGTCGCGGGTCAGCGTCCAGGTCGTGTTACGGTGCAGGATGTCCACTTCGCCAGCTTGCAGCGCGGTAAAGCGTACTTCTGCGGTCAGCGGGACAATGTTCAGGGTGTCTTCAGTTGCTTCGCCAAAGATAGCGATCGCCAGGGCGCGGCAGTAGTCCACGTCCAGACCTTCCCATTCACCCGTGTCGGAGTTCTGGATGGAGAAGCCCGGTAGACCACCGCTAACGCCACAGTTGAGGGTGCCGCGTGCAAGCACGGTATCCAGCACACCATCTTCTTCTTCCTGGGCGCTCACGCCGAAGGTCATAGCAAAGAGTGCCACGACCACTGTCAAAATGGTAATCATACGAAATTTGCGCATTTTTCCTCCATGAAAAAATATGTTATTTAACAATCTATTTGATTGTTAAGACTTGCACGACTTTATTAAGCCGCGAGATGTTTTTAGCACATCTACGCGCTAAAACCAAACAGTTCATACATTTTCGTTCACTTTGTACAAGGCAATTTGTAAGTCATTCACATTTTCATTAGATAAAACGACTTTATTCTCATATTATACTCATATAAATAACGGGGAATACTAAAGTAGACACAATGTGGCAGAGTTGAAACAACAAAATAGGGGCAGCCACGCCACCCCTAATTAAAAACTGAAAACTGATAGCTGATAGCTTAAAACTCCTCCATCAAGCGTTGATCCAGGGTTTCGAGGATACGCTGTGCCGCCGCCGGGATCACCGTGCCAGGGCCGAAGATGGCCGCCGCACCGCGATCGTAGAGATATTGGTAATCCTGCGCCGGGATCACGCCGCCGATGACGACCATAATATCGTCACGGCCTAGCTTGGCGAGTTCGTCCACCAACTGCGGCAGGAGCGTCTTATGCCCGGCGGCCAAGGACGAAATGCCGACCACATGCACATCATTTTCCATCGCTTGCCGCGCCACTTCTTCCGGCGTTTGGAACAACGGCCCAATGTCCACATCAAAGCCGAGATCGGCAAAGGCCGTTGCGATCACCTTCGCGCCGCGATCGTGGCCGTCCTGCCCCATCTTCGCCACCATAATGCGCGGTCGCCGCCCTTCACGCTCGGCGAAGCCATCCACAAATTGCCGGACTTGCCGCACCTGCTCTTCTTCGCCAAATTCCGCGCTATAAACACCGCTGATGCTGCGGATAACGGCCTTATGCCGCCCCCACTCTTTTTCCAGCGCATCGCTGATCTCGCCCAGGCTAGCCCGCGCCCGCGCCGCGTCCACCGCTAGCGCCAGCAGATTACCCTCGCCACTGGTCGCGCTCTGCGTAAGCGCATCCAACGCCGCCGCAACCTGATTTTCATCACGGTTAGCGCGGAGATGCGCCAGCCGTTCAAGCTGCGACTCGCGCACAGCGGTATTATCCACCTCTAAGATGTCGATGGGGTCTTCCTTAGCCAGGCGATAGGTATTCACGCCGACGATGATCTCTTTGCCACTGTCGATGTGCGCTTGACGGCGTGCTGCCGCTTCTTCGATGCGCATCTTGGGCAGGCCGGTTTCCAGCGCCTTCGCCATACCGCCAAGTTCTTCGATCTCTTGGATGTGCGCCCAGGCGCGGCGCATCAGTTCATGCGTGAGCGTTTCGACAAAGAAGCTCCCGCCCCAGGGATCGGCCACGCGGGTGATGTACGTTTCATCTTGTAGGAAAAGCTGCGTATTCCGCGCAATGCGTGCGGAAAAGTCCGTCGGTAGCGCGATGGCTTCATCCAACGAGTTGGTATGCAGCGATTGCGTGTGCCCCAACGCGGCGGCCATCGCTTCGATGGCAGTACGCGCCACGTTATTAAAGGGGTCTTGCTCGGTCAGGCTCCAGCCGGAGGTCTGCGAGTGCGTGCGCAGCGCCATGCTCTTTGCCATTTGCGGGTCAAATTGCTTGATGAGCTTCGCCCAGATCATACGCCCGGCGCGGAGCTTGGCAATCTCCATGAAGTAATTCATGCCAATCGCCCAGAAGAAGGACAGACGCGGCGCGAATTGGTCGATCTTCATCACGGCTTGCAACCCGGTGCGCACGTATTCCAGCCCATCGGCCAGCGTATAAGCCAATTCGATGTCCGCTGTCGCGCCGGCCTCTTGCATGTGATAGCCACTGATGCTGATACTGTTGAACTTTGGCATGTTATCCGCAGTATAGGCGAAAATATCCGCAATCACGCGCATGGACGGCGCAGGCGGATAAATGTAGGTGTTGCGCACCATATATTCCTTGAGGATGTCGTTTTGGATCGTCCCGGTGAGCTTGTCCAGCGACACACCTTGTTCCTCTGCGGCCACGATGTAGAAGGCCATCACGGGCAACACCGCGCCGTTCATCGTCATAGAAACGGACATTTGATCCAACGGGATGTCGTCAAACAGCACTTTCATATCCAAGATGCTGTCAATCGCCACGCCCGCCTTGCCGACATCGCCCACCACACGCGGATGATCGCTGTCATAGCCGCGATGCGTCGCCAAGTCAAAGGCGACAGATAAGCCCTTTTGCCCGGCGGCGAGATTGCGCCGATAGAAGGCGTTACTTTCTTCCGCTGTGGAGAACCCGGCGTACTGGCGCACCGTCCAAGGGCGTTGAGCGTACATAGCCGGGTATGGCCCCCGTAAGAAGGGCGGCATCCCCGCCACATGCCCCACATGCGGCAGGCCGTCACGGTCAGCGGCAGTATACAGCGGTTGTACGTCGATCTGTTCCAGCGTCTTCCACACGTAATCTTCCGGGGTCATGCCAGTTTGCTTCTGGATGGCCTCACGCCACGCGGCATAATCCCCCTTCGGGAAGTCGTCTTGATACGGTATCTGTGTAAAATCAGGTTTTTTTGGCATAAGTCTTAACTACGCTCCTCACTAATCAGCCTGTAGGGGTTAGCGTCGGTTCCGGTATCGCGTCGCCCGATGCCAACCGCCCACTGATCCATGTTAATTTTGCATCTTCGAGCATTTCCAATGCTTCGATTTGTGTATCACCAAATGTCATACATCCGGGCAAATCCGGGATATGTGCAATCCAGCCGCTTTCCTCATCCGGGAAAAGCATAATGGCATATGGTAAAATCATATATTGCTCCAGCGTTTTTTCTGCATCACTCATTGATTTACCCTCTTATACTTCGACTATTTCCTCAATCATTTTCAAAGCCATCTTAACGTAAGATGTCTTAACATGTGGTTTTTTGAATGGTATTGTTATTGTCCAAACACGTCCTTTAGCTTGTGCTCTAAAGTAAAGATGACTTGTTCCGCTACTCTTACGCATCACAAAGCCATAATCCTCTAGCACTTGACGTAATTGACCAAAAGACACATTACGTGGATTCTGACGAATTTTTTGTAAGCGTTTCTCACGCTTCGTCAAAACGACTTACCCGCCCACGCCCAAACGCTGCTGCACATCCAAGTTGAGCGCGTGGCAATCCGCCCCTAAGTAGATGAACAAATCCACCCCAGCGGTTTTATAGTCGTCTATTTTGTCTTTGGGATACCCGGCCAAGATAATCGCAATCGCCGGGTTCGCCGCCTTGAGCGCCTTAGCGATCACCGGGACAGCCGTCTCATAATCGGCATCCGTCGAGCAGATGACGACCGCGCCCGCGTTGGCATCAATGGTCGCTTGGGCTGCCGCTTCCGGCGTATCAAAGCCGGGGTTATCGACCATCTCAAAGCCGCCGACCTCAAAGAACCCGCGTGTGAAATCCGCACGGGCTTTATGCTGCTTGAGCGACCCCAAGTTCGCCATAAAAATCTGCGGCGGGTGGCCATTTGCATCGGCATAAGCGGCGGCATCGTCGCGCAATGTCTCAAATGGGGTCGCCAAGCGCGTCATCAAGAGCGGCATCACCTGCACACCGCCGGACGCATCCGCACGCATCGCTTGCAAAATCTGCCCGATGGACGCACCCGCGTTCGCCGCGTCGATCATCGCATCCGGGCTGGTTAATACGGCTGGCACATCAGCGGCGCGGGCGGCCTTCACCGCGTCCACCCGTACAGCGGATACCGCCGCGTAATCGGTGGGGTCGGGCTTGGCGCGGGGTTCGCCCAGATTAGCGTACATATTCGTACCGACGAGGCGATCTTTACGCTTGTTAAGCTGCTTAGCCCGCTCCCCGGCGACATCCATCACCGCTTTCTGAATCGTTTCATGTTGCAGCGCAGCCAGCATCCCGCCCTCGGCTTCAATCTGCTGGAAAAGCGCCCAGGCAGAACGCGCCAGTTCATCGGTGAGATTTTCCACAAAGTAGCTACCACCCGCCGGGTCAATGAGCGCGGTCAAGTTCACCTCATGCTGCAAAATCACCTGCTGGTTGCGGGCGATGCGCCGCGAGAACTCATCTGGTGGCCGTTGGATCGCGTCGAACGGATCGACGTGTAAGCTATCCACGCCGCCCAAAGCAGCAGAAAGCGCCTCAGTCGTCGTGCGCAGCATATTTACGTAAGGGTCGTAAAGCGTCTTATTAAAGCGCCCGGTCTGCGCGTGGATGACCACCTTTTGCGCCTCACTGTCACCGCCAAACGCGGCGATCATCTGCGCCCACAGCATCCGCAGCACGCGCAGCTTGGCAACTTCCATGAAGAAGTGACCGCCCACCGGCACAATCACACGCATCGGCACGGCGTTAATATCCAGGCCGCGTGCCAGCAAAGCGCGGATCGTCGTGACCGCCGTCGCCAGAATATACGCGAGTTCTTGCACTGCGCTCGTGCCTGCTTCGTGGTACGGGCGAGCGTCAATGGCGATGGTGCTAAACTGCGGACGCTCCGCCGCTGCCCAACGCACCCAGGCCGCCATCTCATCGTAGAGTGTCGCCTCATCCGCCGGGAGTGCGCCCGTCGCCGCCAGTACCGCCAACGGATCGTACAGCACGCCACCGCGCAGATCAGCGTCGGTCATCGTGCCGAGCAAGGCCATCACCGCCGGGGACGCTAACCCCGCGTCCACATAAAGCGGCGTTGTCTTCAGGTCTACGCCTTGTAGCGCCGCCTTCAGGTCGTCCTGCACGGCGATAGACACCCCGCCCCGCCCGACGGCCTCCGGGTCCGCGTCCGGGTCATTACCAGCACGCGCAGCCACATCTAAAACCAGGGTGATCGCCGTCTGCCCGCGTGCGAGATCGGCCTGCGCCGCCGTGTTGAAGTCCTGCGGCGTGGGCAAGGGCAACGCCTGCGCGATGTCCCAGGTACGCGGCGCGGCTTGCGTCCCGCGTACATACGGGAAGTCGCCCGGCAGCGTATGCTGATGTGCAGCGTCGGCTTTTAAGTAGAGGGGTTGTAGGGTAATGGCTTCGACGGTGCGGGTGGTGAGCTTCTTATCAAAGTCCGCACCTTTGAGCGACTTAACGGCGGTATCATACCACTCGTCATAAGTCGGGATCGGAAATTCATCAAACTTGAGTTCTTCGGCCATAATTTTTTGCTTTCGATTATTCTCAGCAGTCTCCTTATATATCTTATCTTACTCTAACATAAGCTGTACCTGAAGACTATCACCTGCCGAGGTGACGGTTATCACCGGATGTGATAAATTTTACATTGTCAATCGCGCTTAATCCGACGAATACGGGATTGCGTTGGGGGTTTTTGCTCCGATGAGGGCTTTTCATCACGCTTGAGCGACTTAATCCCCGGCGCTTGGCCTTCTTGTAAACGTTTATTGAGTTCTTCGCGTAAGCCCTGCGGCGGTTTGGGCATAGTCGAGGGCTTTTGCGGACGCTCTACGCCTTGTTGCTTCAGGCGTTTACTGTAGACATTGAGCAAAGACATCAACATATCAAACAGAATCACACTGTCTTCCCGCGCGGTACGGATGCGCTCGTTGTAGACCTTCATCAGTTTGTCGTAGAACACCCAACCGTTATCACGCCAGTTCCGCTCGACGATATGCCCGACTGCCACACCACCCAAGACAAGCGGCATGTAAATATAGCCCAGTTCTGCCGCACCGGAGCCATTAAACCAGTTCATCAAGTTGGCCGCATAATCAAAACGTTCTTGTTCATCGCCCAGGTCATCGACAATGTGACTTTCCAGCACATGGAAGCCCATTAAAA
>DAOTTT010000093.1:0-2835 GCA_034437635.1 Anaerolineae bacterium
GTCACCCCGAAGTGCCTATATATTCACCCGTAACGGAGCCACGTTTTAGTGGCTAAGGCTGGTCAACATGGGCTTTTACAAGCCACCCGATTTATCGGGTGGTCGTTGACAGGCGAATTCTTGTGTCGCCCCGCGATCGCGCCCGATGACCTCCGCATCCGGCGCGATCTCCAGCAGACCGGCCTCTAAGCCGTCGGCGCGGTCTACGATCACATCTAAATCCGGGAAATCCAGGATGATGACGCGGGCTTGGCCGTCGTATTGTTCTTGGATGATCTCTCCGGCGAAGCGTCCGACCGTTAAGCCCATGTCGGTGTTGTCGTTCTCATTACTGGTGATGACACTGCCATAATTGTTGTCATTATTATCGTGCGAGACGACGGGCAATTGCGCTTCTTGGATCACCTTCAGGCTCTCATCAAGCAGCGAATAATCCAGCGGACACATGATAAACGCGCTGGCATCATCGGTTAGGGCTTCTTCCAGCAAGAGTCGTTGCGTGTAGGCATCGCTATCAGCATCATAAATCTGAAAGGGTATATTGTATCCCTGCAAGCGGTCGGTAATCTCGCGGGTGAGCGTCGCGTGATACTCGCTGCTACGGTTACAGGCGAAGACAGCGACGAAACCATCATCGCCTATGGCGCGTTGTGCCCGTTCAATCTGGCTTTCTGTCGGTTCCAGCGCATCCCACAAGATCGTCTCGCCTTGTATGACGGAGAATGTGGGGATCGGTTGCTCACGCTGGCTCAACAGGATCAGCCCGATAACGGTGAGCAAGCCCAATATGCCGATAATACCGATGCCTAGCCGGGTGTTACGTTGCTGTGGTGGTTGTTTGGCCGTAGGGGGGGGCTTGGCCGCTGGATACTGGGCGCTGCTCCCTAACTTGATATGCGTGCCTTCGCGTATGGCACGCGCCATATCACCGATGTCCTGAAAGCGATCATCGGGGTTTTTAGCCAGTGCCCGCAATATAACGGTTTCGACGGCTTTGGGAATATCTGGGTTCACCTCACACGGTGGCGTGGGGGGGGCTTCCAGGTGTTTATACAAAACCGTGATGAAGCTCGGCTCATCGCCCGCGTGGTAGGGCAATTGCCCGCAGACCATCTCGTATAAGACGATGCCCATCGCGTAAATATCCGCCCGATGATCGACCGGATCACCGCGTACTTGCTCCGGCGACATATACGTGCCCGTGCCGATCATGCTATCACTCTTGGTCAGGCGTTCTTCGCTGTGAACCATCCGCGCCAAGCCAAAGTCTGTCAGATAAGCGTTGCCTTCGTCATCAATCAAAATGTTACCGGGTTTCAGATCCCGATGGATGATGCCTTTAGCGTGCGCATGGGCAATCCCCTGGGCGACTTGGTCGAAAATCCGCAGGGCTTGCTCCAATGGGAGTTCGCCATCTTTTTTGAGCAAATCACTGAGCGACCCGCCGGAGATAAGGCGCATCGCTAAATAAGCGAGGCTATCTTGCACCCCATAAGCGTAGACGGGCACAATGTGGATGTGCTCAAGTGAGGAAACAAAAGCCGCTTCCTTCTCAAACCGTCGATTAAAGTTTTCTTCGTCGGATGCGACATCATCTGTGTGGATAACTTTTAACGCAATATCGCGCTGAAGGGAAATTTGCTTCGCACGGAAAACTGATGCCATGCCGCCACGCCCTAAAAGCGCGTCGATACGGAAATCACCTAATGTTGTGCCTTCAAGTTGGGTGCTGTGCATCATCTCAATTTCAAAAGGGTAAAAATAAACCGGATCGCATAGCGTCCGGCTTATAAGAATAGCTAAATAAGTTAGTGGCTGTCGGTTTAGCCGAAGCTCTGGGTGCAGTTTTCGCAGTCGTCGCGGGTGCTGTTCAAGCGAGCGTCACGGCCTGCCATCAGATTGCTGAAGAATTCGCCGTCCATACGGATCATCAGGCTACCATCTTCGATTTCCGGCAGTTCCAGGCCATCTTTGCCTTCTTCAAGACCAGCGGCTTCCAACACGGGGAAGGTCAGTTCGCCGGTTTCCAGGTCGATGGTCGGCGCGCCGATGGTGACTTGTACGCGCTGTGCGCCCAGTACGAGGATGGCTTCGCCTGTCAAGTCAACGGCGAAGTCCCAGTCGCCCTGGAGTTCCAGCAGCGGGTAGTTGTATGTGAGGAAGCTGTCTTCGCTGTTGACATAAGCCGGGGCGAAGTCCATTGGTGAGTTAACGGTCAGCAAATACGCTGCTTCGATATCTTCATTTTCGTTGACAATGAAGGTGCTTGTGTCAGACATGGTGATGGCAATCAAACCATCTTCGTTGTCAGCAGCGACATCATCTTGGGCAGCGGCAGGCATAGCCACAATACCGAGTACAAAAATAAGCAGAATGAGTACGCGGGTTGTTACTTTCATGGTTACAGTGTCCTTTTTACCAATTTGCGCGATTTGGGTTTCATTGATCTCAGTCTACTTGATAACGTTGTTTGCTGGCAATAAATTATATAGGGATTTTTATGAATAACGTGGTAAAAAGCCGAAATATTTACGAAATTTAGGATTAAGTTAGCCTAAATTGACGTGATTCAAATTTGTTATGTTTAATCTTATGCTGGTGCGGATGTTTCACGGTCTTTGTAGATGAGTATTTCCGCTTCATCTAGAGTGCCGGTAACTATTCAGGTATACTCTGATTTGCATACTTGAGTAGTTACCAAAGTTCACACAAGAGGAAAACACACAGTCAACGACCACCCGCTGAAGCGGGTGGCTTGCGGGAAACCGTAAGCCCATGTTGACCAGCCTCAGCCATGCCGAAGGGCAAGGGCTACGTTACGAGCGAATACATAGG
>DAOTTT010000094.1:0-4208 GCA_034437635.1 Anaerolineae bacterium
GCCTATGTATTCGCCCGTAACGTAGCCCTTGCCCTTCGGCATGGCTGAGGCTGGTCAACATGGGCTTACGGTTTCCCGCAAGCCACCCGCTTCAGCGGGTGGTCGTTGACCCGCTATTCACCTTGAATAATGCGCTTCATATGCTTCCAATACGGTTTCTGTATCATCATCCATGCGCATCTCACCCCCATCTAACCAGATCGCTCGCTCACACAAGTTACGCACAGCGGATTCCGAATGGGAAATGAAAATGATCGTTCGCCCTTCGCTGCGTAACTTATCAATGTGTGTCAGGCATTTTTTGACAAAAGCAGCATCCCCGACTGATAGCACTTCATCCAACATGATAATATCCGGCAAGATGTGCGCCGCAACGCTAAAGCCCAGACGCGCATTCATGCCACTGGAGTAATCTTTGACCGGCACATCAATAAATGCACCAATATCCGCAAAAGCGATAATGTCATCCACCAGAGCATCTATTTCCGCCCGCTTAAGGCCATACATCGCAGCGTTCAGGTAGATATTTTCGCGTCCAGTCAAGGTCGGGATAAAGCCTGTACCCAAGCTAATCAACGCGACATAACGCCCTACAATATGTACAGAACCCGTTGTAGGCCGTAGAATATTAGTCATCACGCGCAGTAATGTTGATTTACCGGAGCCATTGCGCCCGATAATTGCGACTGTTTCCCCAGGGTAAATTTCAAAATTAATATCACGCAAAGCATAAAAGCGGTTTGTATCGGGGTCATGCCGACGGCTTAACATTTGCTTGACAAGCGTTGTAGCCTCATGCCTTAAGCTCACTTGCTTGCGGTTAAGCGTAAAAATCTTCGAGACATTCTCTACACGAATTATCGGTTGCACCACTAAGCCATCTCCACGAACAAATCTTCGTTCAGCTTAAACACAATATATCCCACATAGAGCAAGATGATGGCTAAGATCGTAGGGAAGATCAGCGCGGTGAAATCCGGCATACGCTCATATAAAAGAATATCTCGAAAGGCATTTACAATCGGAGAAAGCGGGTTAAGCGCCATAAACCGCTCAATATTGCCGGATGTGCGGCCAGGTGCATAAAGCACCGTGACGAAAAAAAGCAATTGCATCACAATATCAATGAGTTGTTGGAGGTCGCGTATACGCACCACCAAATAAGAGAGGATCAACGCCAAGCCAACAGATAGAGCAAAAAGTAAAAAAATAGGAATAAAGAGGTAAAAATATAAAAGCGTGGGCACATAACCATAAAATATCATGATAATGGCGATGGTCGTTACAAAAGTGAATACAAAATCAATCAAGGCTTCGCCAGCAATCAATATAATGATGATCTCACGCGGGAAATAGACCTGTTTAATCAAGCTGATCTTACCCAGGATCTCACCTTTACTCCGTTGAATGATCGTCTGAAAGATAGAAAATATTGTTGAGCCAGTCAGCAAGAACGCGACAAAAGGTACATCAACGATGTTACCAGCACCCAGTAATTGGGTAAACGCGAAAGCCAACACTAACGACGACGCAACAGGCAGCAAGACAATCCACAGGATACCCAATATCGTCTGTCGATAGCGCGACTCGATACGGTAAACAAGCCATATACAGATAAGGGTCCGGTATGCCCATAAATCTGACAAACTCTTACCGATGGAAACCGTTAAAGTCGCCATTATTTGTAAGCGAGAAGGCAGAACAATGACCAAAAACCCAACGATCACTGTCGTTACGAAAAAATAAGCAACCTGTAACTGCGATACATCTGGCAAGAAAACTAACGTGATTGCGCTGGCCGCTGAAGCAGATAACAACAACAATCTAAAATGGCGCTCTGTCGTGAAGTATAGCCTGAAGAAATGTATTTTTTCGAGTAAAGATACTGCAAAGTATGTTAAAAAAGGAGTCATACCAATGACAAACGGGATCATACCCCATGCTTGATATTCTGTACCTAATTCGTTACCGAAGTTGATTTCGTAACGCAGCCACACTGCAAGGAGCATCCCGGCGCTGAGAAGTACAATTTGCAAGATGGCTGAACGCAATAGATAAGGTGTTGATTGTTGCACAAGTGATTCCTATTTTTCGCCACGATATGACTGATATAGTCGACTAATACCCCTCAACAGTATCATCATTCGCCATCTCATTTTAGGGTTATCAGGAAAAAGCCTGAACGTAGTAGGATATTGATTTAAAGGCAGACCCAATCTATTCAATAATAGCGGCGTTGTATGTATGCCAGCATCATGTAATTTAGGCGTGCAACCACGCATTTTCGATCTCAATTTGAACTGACAAAAGATGACAAGTCGATATTCATTACTTGTACAACAGCCTCACCGATTAAGCAACTGTCTGATCGTATCTGAACACGGGCATATTCAAGTAGAATCATTACTCGCCTCTAGTGGGTCAGTTGGCGTGTGGTGCACCCCTGCTAAAATGGCATTCAATGTTGTTTGCGTCTTGCTTTGACATACTTCTCCCGTTTGTGACAGCGGTATATCAAACTCATCCATATGCGATTGCCCTATCAAAAATTCCTTTACCGTTTAACTGCTACCTAGTAAATGCTATAATATTGTGATTATGTATCGAAAATTATTGTGAGAATGCACTATGTCTGCTCAACCCCGTGCAGTGTTGCACGCAACATGGATTATGGATCGTGATGAATTTCTGTTTTGGGCAGAAGATCTTAATGACACACAAACACAATCGCGCTATCAGTCTTACATATCTAACCATTACTTACTCTGGTCACAAAACCAACTTGTGGAATGGCTAAGACACTACTTGCCAGATGCAAACGTCATCCCAAGGTATGGTCGTATCACGCTGCCGGGGCACAGTAACGATGCACAACCCTCGCCTTTAGCAGAAGCACATGGCCTAAAATCAATTGAAGCGGATGATTTAATGGAGTGGCAAATTGCCGGTGCAACATTTCGCCCATATAATTTGCTGCAAACACTGCTCGAATTTCCACCCGATAACACAAATGACGTTATCTATGCGAATGACTTAGCCTTTTGGATGCAATTTGCCTATCACACGTTGGTTTTCATCCGCGATGAACGCTTTATGCCGATGTTTGTTGAAGCAGGTCATGGCACTAAACGTCAGGCGTTATGGTCATGGTGGGGCGAACGTCATCTCATCCATAACTTAGCCCAGGCCATGCCCCATTCAGCATTAGTGCAATATTCACAGTACGATGCCATACAGGATAGACAGCAACTTTTAATGATTGTGCTAGATTTGTGGATTGACACCTTTGTTCGGAATCATATCCGGCTTAGACAATTCGACTTTCTATACAAAGACCAAGTCAATTATTTAGGTTATAGCACACAAGCAATTAGCAACTCACTCATTAAACAATGGCAAAATTGGTATGATAATCTACCGCATTTTCCGCCACCTTTCCATTTAGTTTTACGGCTCGATGAACCTACAGAAAACAACGATAAGTGGTCTATTGATTTTTTATTAAAATCCAATGATGACGCTAGTGTCATGATAAATGCAGCTGATGTGTGGATAGATAGTGAAGCATATAAGCATTTACAAGGTATGCTGGATATACCGCGCATTTTCTTGATGAAACAAATTGCAAAAGCTGCTGAATTTAGCCGGATAATAGAAGATAACATTAATGACACTACGCCAAGCATAATTAGTATAGATGCCAACCAAGCCTATCAGTTTTTGATCGATGATGCGCCCAACCTGGAAAAAGAAAATTTTACTGTCATCGTGCCGGACTGGTGGCAACGCCGACGCAAACTACGCCTCAATAGCCAACTCAGCCGCATGGACGACTCTCTAGGGTTATTGGGTAAAGAAACCCTCTTTAACTACAAATGGCAAGTCGCATTGGGCGATAATATACAGCTTTCCGTTGATGAATTTGAACAGCTTGTCAGCCTCAAACAACCGCTTGTACAGCATCAAGGGCAATGGGTCACGCTGGATGAACGCCAGATTGCCGCAGCTAAAGCTTTCTTCGAGCAACAACGCATCCAAAGCGAAACACTCAACTTATTTGAAGCCCTACACGCTAGCGTAGAAGCAGAAACCCTGGCAGAAGACAATGATGATGTCATTGAAATCGAGTCGCCACAGATCGCCGCTGAGGTGGAGAAAGCTTTTAAAAAGCTGCGTAAACAACAGCAAAGTAAAAAAGTCGCAGTTCC